>DATKFB010000572.1:0-9595 GCA_035544435.1 Polyangia bacterium | reverse complement strand
TACGTGAGCGCCGTCGACGGCAGGACGATCGGCTCGGAGCCGGGCGGCATGGGGCCGCACGACACGATCTTCCGGAACAGCCATCGCTATTACGGCGGCACGCAGGACACTTACCTCTACGTCTGGGGCCTTCCCATCACGAAGATCGGTCCGTCGCCGTCGGCGACGGCGGGCGTGCGCCCGTACACGCTCAACGCCACCGAGACGAGGGCCTACATCACCTGGAGCGCCTTCCGCGGCTTCTCGGTCGCCGATTTGACGACGGGCAAGCTCCTCAAGACGGTGAAGTTCGGCGAGGACGCGTGCCTGGCCGCCCCGAGCCACGGCATGTCGCTGTCGCCGGACGGCAAAGAGGTCTGGGTGCTCGACACCTGCGTGAACCAGGTGCGCGTCTACGACAGCTCCGACGATCCGCAGATGAAGGCCGCCATCACCTTCGATCACCCGATCCATCCTGGCATGGAGAACCCCTGCGTGTGGGACTGCGACAAGGACGGCTGGATCACGCACTCCCGCGACGGCAAGTACGTCTACATCGGCGACGGCGGCGACGTCATCGACACGGCGACACGCAAGTCGGCCACGTACATCCCCAACCTCGCCAACACACGACACGGCTTCATCGAGATCGATTGGTCGAGCGGGACCATCATCGGCACGCCCAGCCACGTCGGCATGGGGTGGTGAGCTCAGCGTGACGCCGAGCTTCTGAGCGCGTCGAGCCAGGAGCCGAGGTCGGCGGGCCAAGCGCTCGTGAACGACAGCGGCGTGCCCGTGCGCGGGTGCGCGAAGGCGAGCACGGTGGCGTGCAGCGCCATGCGCGGCGGGCGCGGCGCCCCGGCGGCGATCGGCGGGCCGCCGTAGCGCGGATCGCCCAGCACGGGATGCCCCTCGGCCTGGACGTGCAGACGAATCTGGTGCGTGCGACCCGTCTCGAGCCGGCAGCGAACGAGCGTCGCAGCGGCGCCGAGACGCTCCTCGATGGCGACGTGCGTGACGGCGCGCTTGCCGCCCACGGGGCGATCGATGGTGCGCAGCGCGTCCGGGAAGACGCCCGCGACGACGGCCAGGTACTCGCGGCCGAGATCGTGCGCGCGAAACCGCTCCGAGAGCGCGCGGTTGGCGTCGTCGGTCTTGGCGAAGGCGAGCAGGCCGCTCGTCTCGAGATCGATGCGGTGGACGACGTGCACGGGCGCGCCGCCCGGGCGGCGCGCGAGCAAGCTCGCGAGGTTGTTGCGATCGCTCTCGGGCGTGGGCGCCGTTAGCAGGCCCGAGGGCTTGTCGACGACCACGACGTCCTCGTCCTCAAAGACGACTGCGAACGGCGGCAGGCGCGCCTCGTCCTGCGCGCGCGCGTCGCGCCCGGTCTTCTGCGTGGCGCGCCCGAGCGCGCCGCCGAGGTTGGCGACCACTGTCTCGCCGGCCCTCACGAGCCGCCCTGCGACCTTCACGCGCCGCCCATCGACGAACACGCCGCCAATGTCGAGCAGCAGGCGCGCGCGCCGGCGCGAGAGGTCAGGCACGCGCGCGGCGAGCGCTTGGTCGAGGCGCAGCCCGGCCTCGGCTTCCGCCTCGCCGACGACGAATGTGACGCGGTTGCCGTCGCTAGGCATCGAGGGCCGCGAACCTAGCACGACGCTGACGAGCCACGGCGCCGAGGGGCCGGGGTGCTCAAGTTGTGCAAGCCCGCACGGGTTGTGCGTCGCGGGCGGTCGGACCCGGAACGTTCGACGGCGATCCATCGAGGAAACCACCACTTCGACCTTGGAACGCTTCGTGCAACATCCCGCGGCGAGCCTGACCTATGACCACCATGAACCTCCTAGACTTTGCTTCCTTCGCGACGCCAACCCGCGAGCTGCCCGCCGTCGCGAACGGCCGCGCCATCGATCTCCCGCTCGGCTCCGAGCTGCGCGTCGCCTCGAAACAGTCGGCGCGCTTCGGCGATGGCGGCGACTTCTTCGAGGTGTTCGAGCACGCGTCGCGCACCGTCTCGACGGTCGTCGCCGACGTGTGCGGCAACGGCGCCGCGGCCGCGAAGGTGGCGGCGCGCATCCGGCCTTTCCTGCACCACAGCCTCGCGCGCGGCGAGTCGCCCGGCCGCGTGCTCGCCGCGCTCAACGAGGCGCTCGTGGACGAAGGGTTCGCGGATCGCTTCGTGACGGCCGTCGCCGTGCGTGTCGACGTCCTGACCGGGCTCGTCGAGATCGCCTGCGCGGGACACCTCGGGCCGTTCGTGCGCCGCTCGTCCGGACGTGTCCACGCCATCGACCGCGCCACGGGCGTGCCGCTCGGCCTCGTGCCCGGCGAGCGCTACGAGGAGATCAGGGTCCGGCTCGAGCCCGAGGACGCCCTCGTGCTCGTCACGGACGGCATCACCGACCCGCTCTCGAGCGCCGACGATCCGCTCGGCGCGGCGGCGTTCGCGCTCCTCCTCGAGCGCGCGCCGCTCGTGACGCTGGATCTCTGCGAAATGCTGCTGCTCGACGGCGCGCCCACGCGAGACGACGCGACGGTGCTCGTGCTGCAGCTGCCGGCGAAAGCCGCCACGCCCATCGCGGCGTAGTCCGGCCCGAACGGACCCGGCCCCGAGCGGACCCGGAATTGACGCGCGGCGACCTGGGCCGTTCTTGACTTCAGGGCGTTCGTCCCGCACCCTCTCCTCACTTCGGAACGTTTTGTCCTGCCTCCGCGACCCTTCGCGGAGCGCCTCAGGGACCGGTGGGCGGCGCTGCTGTCTCGATTGGTTTCACGGACAGCCACCGACCGATCTAACACCGCCCAAACCGACAACCCGCCGCTCCGCGCGCCGCGCGAGGGCGGAGCTGCAAAGGACATTCGTTCGCAACATGACTTCGTTTCAATCCTTAGGTCTCATCGACTCGCTCCAACGCGCCGTGGCCGGCGCCGGCTACGAGACGCCCACCCCCATTCAATCCGAGGCCATTCCGCACCTGCTCGCGGGCCGTGACGTGCTCGGCTGCGCGCAGACCGGCACGGGCAAGACGGCCGCGTTCGCGCTGCCGATCCTCGATCGCCTCGCGCGCACGCCGCGCCATCCGGGCGCGCGCGGCCCCCGCGCGCTCATCCTCACGCCCACGCGTGAGCTCGCGCTGCAGATCAACGAAGGCTTCGCCACCTACGGGCGCCACGTCGCGCCCAAGTGCGCGGTCATCTTCGGCGGCGTCGGTCAGGCCCCCCAGGTCGAGGCCCTGCGGCGCAACACGGACATCATCGTCGCGACGCCCGGGCGCCTCATCGATCTGATGGAGCAAGGACACGCGCGCCTCGAATCCGTCGAGACGCTCGTGCTCGACGAGGCCGACCGCATGCTCGACATGGGCTTCATCGAGCCCATCCGGCGCATCGTCAAGGCGCTGCCGCGCCAGCGCCAGAACCTCATGTTCTCGGCGACGATGCCCCAGGAGATCATGGGCCTCGCGAACAAGATCCTCGTCGATCCAATCAGGGTCGCCGTGACGCCCGTGTCGTCGACGGCGGAGAACGTGCGGCAGTGGGTGCTGTTCGTCGAGCGCGGCAACAAGCGCGCCCTCCTCAAGGAGGTGCTGCGTGACGCCGCGATGACCCGTGTCCTCGTCTTCACGCGCACGAAGCACGGCGCCAACCGCGTCGCCGAGGAGCTCGACCGCAAGGGCGTCTCGTCGGCCGCCATCCACGGCAACAAGTCGCAGAGCGCGCGCCAGCGCGCGCTCGACGCCTTCAAGGCCGGGCGCATCCGCGTGCTCGTCGCCACCGACATCGCGGCGCGCGGCATCGACGTCGACGGCGTCACGCACGTCATCAACTTCGAGATCCCCGACGAGCCCGAGAGCTACGTGCACCGCATCGGTCGCACGGCGCGCGCGGGGGCCTCAGGCGTCGCGCTGTCGTTCTGCGACACCGACGAGCGCGGGTCGTTCCGAGACATCGAGCGCCTCATCCGCGCCCAGGTCCCCGTCGTGGCCGACCACCCCTTCGCGGGCAAGGCGGCGCCCGCCGAAGAGCCGCGCGAGCGCGTCGCCTTCGGCCGCCCGGGCCGCCCCGCGCACGATCGCTCTCGCCACGGGCGCGGGGGTGGACGCTCGCGTGGCTTCGCCCGCCCCTCGGCCTAACGCCGCCTTTCCCCACCCGCCGCCAACATCTTCCTTGCTCCCGGACGGCTTGTGGTTTAGCCCTAGGGTTCTCCGGCCCCCCCGGCCGGAGACCGCCGACCCTCACAAGGAGTGCCAGTGGCCCGCATCACCGTAGAAGACTGCCTCGAGAAGGTGACCAACCGCTTCGCGCTCATCGTGCTGGCGGCCGAGCGCGCGCGCCAGCTGGCGCACGGCGCCTCCCCCCGTGTCGTGAGCCACAACAAGGCCGCCGTCACGGCCTTGCGCGAGATCGCCCACGGGAACGTCCGGTTCAACGAGAACGTGAAGGACGTCGTCACGAGCTTCATCGCCGACCGCAAGGTCGAGACGGCCGAAGCCCGCAGCGGCGCCGACGCGCGCCGCGCGAAGAACCGCACCCGCGCGGGCTGAGCGGCCCGCCGGGCCGAGGAACTTCACGCCATGCCCGCGCTCCCCCGCGTCTCGGGCTCTCTGCTCGTCGCGCTCTCGCTCGCGGCCTGCGGCCGCACGGGGGCGGTGCGCCCATCGAACCCTCCCGCGACGGCCGCGCCCGTCGAGCTCACGCCGTCGATGAACGGCGCCCCCTGGGCCACGCCCGCCCCGGCCGACGTCTCGCGGCCTCCTGCCGACGCGGAACGTGACGCGAGCGGCGTCGTGCGGAAGATCCTCGCTCGCGGCAAGGGCACCGTCCACCCCGGGCCGACGACGTACGTCGATCTGCGCTACGCGGGCTGGGAGCGCAACGGCAACCAGTTCGAGGGCACGCCGACCGACGCCGAGCCCGGGCGCTACGAGCTCAGGGAGCTCGTGCCCGGCATCGCGAAGGAGCTCATGCTCATGGTCGCGGGCGACCGGCGCCGCCTCTGGGTTCCGTCCGCGCTGGCCTACGGCGAACGCGTGAGCTACACGAACGCGCCAAAGGGCGACGTGACCTACGACGTCGAGCTCGTGCGCGTCACGCCGCCCCCGCCCGTCCCCGCCGATCTCCAGGTCGCGCCCAAGGGCGCCAAGACCACGAAGTCCGGGCTCGTCTACCTCGTGCTCGAGAAGGGTACCGGCAAGGCCCACCCCACGGAGCACGGCCACGCCAGGGTCGTCTACACGGCCTGGACGCCGGACGGGCACATGTTCGAGTGCTCACTCGCGACGGCGGACGTCGTGCCCGTGGCGCTGCAGCGCCTGCCCGCCGGCTGGCGCCAGGCGATGTTGCACATGGTCGAGGGAGACAAGTGGCGGCTGTGGCTGCCCGGCAACCTCGCCTTCGGCGAGCTCCGTCCCGGCCAGGAACCGGTGCCCTTCGGTCCTCCCCTGGGCCCGGTCGTGTTCGACGTCGAGCTCGTCGCGATCCTCCCCTAGGTGTCGCGACCGAAGGTCGCGAGGTGGAGGTGAAGGACGTGAGCCCGTTGCGTCTCTTACGCAGACCGCACGGCGTTTGCCGAAGGCCGTCAAGAGCGCCTACTCTGCGGCGCATGAAGACACTCGTCGGTCGGTGGTGCCGCATCCTCGGGCTGGGCGCGCTCGCCACGGCGGGTTGCGGCCGCAAGTACGTCCGCGCCGTCGGCCCCGAAAAGATCGAGGCGACGCCCGAGCGCCTCATCCGCGGCGGGTACCTCGTTAACCAAGTGTGCGCCTGCGGCGCGTGCCACACGACGCGCGAGAACGGCAGTATCGCGAGCGAGCCCGAACGCACCGACGGCTTCCTGGGAGGCGGCAACACCTTCGTCGCGCGCGGCATGTCTGAGGGCATCTGGATCCCGAACATCACGCCCGAGCTCGAGACGGGCGTGGGCGCGTGGAGCGACGACGAGCTCATGCGCGCCATCCGCGACGGCGTCTCGCGCGACGGCCACTTCCTGCTGCCGTTCATGCCGTTCGGCGCGTACCAGCTCATGTCCGACGAGGACGTGCGCTCGATCGTGGCCTACCTGCGCAGCGTGCCGCCGTTCAAGCAGCCGAAGCCGCGCGCCCCGAACCGACTCGGCCTCATGGCGCGTGTCCTCTTCACGAAGCTCGGCGTGCAGATGCACCCGCCCGCGCACGACGTGCCCCGGCCCGACAAGAAGGACGTCGTCCAGGCCGGCGCGTACATGGCCACGATCGGGGCCTGTTCGGAGTGCCACTCGCTCACGAAGAAGGGACCGCGCAAGCGCGACGATCCTCAGTACCTCGCGGGCAGCGAAGGCCCCATGGAGGATCCTTCGTTCGGCAAGGTCTGGGCCCGCAACCTCACGCCCGACGTCGAGACGGGCCTCGGCAAGTACTCCGCCGACCAGATCAAGCAAGCGCTCCGCAACGGCAAACGTCTCGACGGCAAGCCCATGGCGCCGCCCATGTCCATCATGGTGCCGCACTACTCGGGCATCGCCGAGGAGGACCTGAACTTGCTGGTCGCCTACCTCAAGGCGATTCCACCCGCCCGGCACCAGGTCCCCGACCGAGAGCTGGTGCCGAGCGCAAAGGCCCGGTTTGGTGATTGAATTGGTGCGAGGACGGGGACTTGAACCCCGATGGCTGTTAACCGCCAGCACCTCAAGCTGGTGCGTCTACCAGTTCCGCCATCCTCGCAGAAAGCCGGGTTGATATAGACGGACCCGCGCCGCGTGTCAATCGTCGCACCCGGGACCCTAGCCTGAAAACGACTGCCTGCGATTTGAGGAGATAGGCAGCGCTCATTCCGGCGGTGAACACACATCAGCCTCACAGCTGTATCGCCGTTAAAAAACACAGTGGGCTTCGGCTCGGGTCGGCAAGTCCTTGGACTCTAGCCTTGAGGAGAGCCTCTAGAAGAAAGCGTCACTAATGATTGATGGCCTTCCCGAGCGCAAACTGATCTAGGGGGATGAACCTCCAACGATTAACGGCGCATAGCTGCCGACAGCCCAAAGGCCTATTTACCAAGACTGATCGCGACTTCCATCAGTTTTCTTGCTTGATTGCTCCGGCGGAACGCCGGCGGCGGGACTGACCTGAAACTACCCAGTGGCAACCGCGACCGGGACGGGTTCCACGCTGAGTGAGTACCCCAGCGATCTCACCGCTTCCTTAAGGCCGGCAAGGCGGCGAGCTTCGAATTGGCGGTCGTAGGCCTTCTCACCGGTGTCGACGTAGTCCTGGCCGTAACGGATCATGCGGTAGGCGAGCTGAGCAAGCCGGCGCGCGATGGCGAAGATGGCGACATTGGCGCCCTTTTGTCTTATCGCGCGATGCGACGGTACGCGGCGCCAAGGGCCGTCTTAGTGCGTTGGAGGGAGCTGGCGGCCATGCGCAGCGCACCCGCGATGCGGTTGGCTCCGAGACCATTGCGTCTTTTTTTGAGAGGCTTGCCGCCGGAGATCGGGGTGCGGGGGCATAGCCTCAGCCACGAGACGAAGTGGTGCTCTGAGGGAAACGCCGCGAGATTCGAGCCGACCTCGGTGAGGATGATCTTTGCGGCACCGATCCCGATGCCATCGATGCGGGTCAGGTCCACGCCTGCGAATCGCCAGAGGCGGTACGCACTGGCTGGTCGCCATGGCTCTTGATCTCTTTCTCCTTGGTGGAGTTCGGATGAGCAAGGACCGGTGCGTCCCGTCGCTCGTCGGGCTGCACGGCGTTGATGGCTTCAAGTAAGCGTGCCTCATACGAGGCGATCAGCATTTCGACCGCGTCTTAGAGCTGCAGGGCAGAGCTGAGGTTAAAAAGGTGCTCGTCGCGCCCACGTCCCGGTCAGGTACTGCGCGATCTCCTCGCCGGACTTGTGGCAGCGATGGTGACGAAGCGCGCCAAGGCGGACTGGATCACGCTCTCCAGCGACGATGGCGCAGACGATCGCCATGCCCGTCGTCCCGGTGAGATCGGTGACGGCTCGATGGACCTGCACGTTCATCTGATCCAGCGCCTTCTGCATCCAGAGCACGCATCGGGTCCGCTCCTCGATCAGATTCGCCAGCTGCCGATGGATGGCTCGCACGGCGACGATCGCGTCGCAGGGACGGAACGACCCTCGCAGGAAACCGCAGCTGTGCAAGAGCTGGATCCACTGGCAGTCGTGGAAGTCGGTCTTGCGGCCAGGGACGTTGTGCAGCTGTCTCGCGTTGACCAACACGGCTTCGATGCCACGCGATTCGAGCAGCTCGTACCGAACACGCGCACGTTCGGCGCTCCGTCCGTCCGCGCCGGACCGCAAACCCAATGCTCCCGGCTCCCCACGTCGATCCCTGCAACCATCGGGCGAATGGCGTGCAGTGCGACCGGGACCACACCTCTCCTGGCCTTGCTAGATTCTCTGGCGTTCTTCATGATCCACCTCCAATGAGACGAGGGCTCCGGCCCGAGGTGGCGATCTGCGGGGACTCTGACCTGGGGGAGTGCTCGCGGCTGCTACCGCGAACCTCACCAATGAAGGATGGCCTGCTCGGGCCCAGACTAGAGTGGGGCACAAGGCTCCAAGGATGTTCGGGGCATAGCTGCCGGGGCCCTCGTCTCGTCCTTCCTGGCTCATCTCACGCCGAGTTTCACGCTTGAAGAATCCGGGCCAGCACCCCGGTGGCCGAACTGGGAGGGTCCCGCGCCCCCGGCGCTCGCTCAGGCCGGCACAGCCGGCCTGCTCTCGAGGCGGATCGACGTCTCACGTCTGATCGACTAAAGTGCGCCCGCTATGCTGGCCACCGCGCTCGAACAGATCGTCAGCCTCGCCAAGCGGCGCGGCTTCGTCTTCCCGTCCTCCGCGATCTATGGCGGTCTCGGGAGCACGTGGGACTACGGCCCGCTGGGCGTCGAGCTCAAGAACAATGTCAAGCGGGCCTGGTGGCGCAGCGTCGTTCATGAGCGCGACGACATGGAGGGCCTCGACGCGGCCATCCTCATGAATCGGCTGGTCTGGAAGTATTCGGGCCACGAGGCGACGTTCTCCGACCCGATGACGGACTGCCGCACCTGCAAGGCGCGTCCGCGCGCCGACCACGTCTTCGCCGCGCAAAAGGGCCGCGATCCGAAGGGCCTCGCCGAGATCAACGCCGCCATCGCCGCCAAGGACCTCAAGTGCCCGAAGTGCGGCTCGACCGACCTCACGGAGGCGCGGCCGTTCAACCTCATGTTCAAGACGACGGTGGGCGCCGTCGACACGGGCGACGACGCGGGGCTCGCGTACCTGCGGCCCGAGACGGCCCAGGGGATCTTCGTCAACTTCAACAACGTGCTCGATACGATGCGCCGCAAGCTGCCGTTCGGCGTCGCGCAGATCGGCAAGGCCTTCCGCAACGAGATCACGCCCGGCAACTTCACCTTCCGGACGCGCGAGTTCGAGCAGATGGAGATCGAGTACTTCGTCAAGCCGGGCGAGGACGAGGCCGCGCACCAGATGTGGATCGACACGCGCACGAAGTGGTACGCGGAGCTCGGGCTGCGCCCCGAGAACCTCAAGCAGCGCGAACAGACCCGGGACGAGCTTGCGCACTACGCCAAGCGCTGCGTCGACCTCGAGTACAAGTTCCCTATGGGGTGGA
>DATKFB010000571.1:0-14305 GCA_035544435.1 Polyangia bacterium | reverse complement strand
GCGCGCGCGCTCTATCGCCTCGCGCTGGTGCGCCAGCAGCGTCTTCATGGCGCCCGTCGCGAGCGCGACGAGCTGGCCGTACTGTTCGGGCGAGAAGGAGTCCTTCTCGGCCGTGGCCTGGATCTCGACGAAGCCGCCCTTCTCTGTCATGACGAAGTTGCAGTCGACCTCGGCGTTCGAGTCTTCGACGTAGGGCAGGTCCACGCGGGCCTCCCCGTCGACAATGCCCGCCGAGATCGCCGCGACGGCCTGCTTGATGGGATCCTTCGCGATCTTGCCGGAGGCGCGCAGCCGCCGCGCCGCGAGCGCGAGCGCGACGAAGCCGCCCGTGATGGCCGCCGTGCGCGTGCCGCCGTCGGCCTGAATGACGTCGCAGTCGACCGTGATCTGCCGCGGGCCGAGCAGCTTCATGTCGACGGCCGCGCGCAGCGCGCGTCCGATGAGCCGCTGGATCTCCTGGCCGCGCCCGCCCGGGTTGCGGCCGCTGCGCGTGTGTGTCGCGCGCGGCAGCATCGCGTACTCCGCCGTGACCCAGCCCTTGCCCTTGCCCTCGAGGAACGGCGGCACCTTGTCCTCGACGGACGCCGTGCAGATAACCTGCGTCTCGCCGGCTGCGATCAGGACCGAGCCCTCGGCGTACTTGCTGAAGTCGGGCGTGATCGTGATGGCGCGCAGCTCGTCGGGCCTTCGTCCGTCGGGTCTCATGTCGGGGCGGGACTCTACCTTGTGGGAGGCGTCGCACGGAAGACCACATCGCGTCACGCCCGCGGGCAAGGCGCGAAATGCACTAGGCAATTGCCGGCGCCGACGGCATTCTTGATGATGTTCGTGGCACGAATGATCCCAGCAGACGCCCGCACGGGTACGACCGTGGGCAAGTACAAGCTCCACGAGATCGTCGGCCGTGGAGGCATGGGCGTCGTCTATCGCGGAGAGCACGTCTACATCGGCAAGGAAGTGGCCGTGAAGATCCTCCACGAGGGCTACGGCGGCCGCGAGGAGTCGATCAAGCGCTTCCTGCGCGAGGCGCGCGCCGCCAGCCTTATCAATCACCCGAACATCGTCGACGTCACGGACTTCGGAAAATCCAATGACGGCACCGTGTTCTTCGTCATGGAGCTGCTCGAGGGCGAGGCGCTCGACGTCGTGCTGCAGCGCGATCGGCGCCTCGAGCTCATGCGGGCCATCACGATCGTCAACCAGATGGCCGGCGCCCTCGGGTCGGCGCACAGCAAGGGCATCGTCCACCGCGACCTCAAGCCCGAGAACGTCATGCTCATCCGGCGCGAGGGTCGCCGCGAGCTCATCCGGCAGTTCGTCGAGGAGGGCGGCACCCAGCGCACCGTGAGCGAGCGGGAGAAGGCCTTCGACTTCGTGAAGATTCTCGACTTCGGCGTCGCCAAGGTGCGCGATCCCGACTCGAACGAGGGGCGCGTCACGCAGCAAGGCGTCGTGTTCGGGACGCCCGAGTACATGGCGCCCGAGACGGCGCGCATCGGCGTCTCCGATCCGCGCACAGACATCTACGCGCTCGGCATCATGTTCTACGAGATGCTCACGGGGACCGTGCCATTCACGGGCGAGACGCCCGTGGACGTCATGCTGAAGGTCGTGTCGCAGCCGGTGATCTCGCCGCGGCAGAAGGCGCCCGACATCGAGATCACGCCCGAGGCGGAGCGCCTCATCATGAAGGCGCTGTCCAAGGATCCGCTGCAGCGCCATCAGTCGATGGAGGAACTCTTCAACGACCTCCAGCAGTGCTACGGCTCGGTTCGTTATCGGCGACAGCTCGAGCTGCGCCCGCCCGAGCCCATCCAGCTTCAGAACATCAAGCGTCCGTCGGGGAGCCGGCCCGTCGAGGGCGACGGCGGGACGCCGCCCGGCGCCGCGACGATCCCGGCGGAGACGCTGGGCGCTGAGGCCGGGGCCCAGGCCCAGCAGGCGCCGCCGCCGGCCGGGCCGCCGCCGATCCTGCTCACGAAGCGCAAGGAGCGGAAGCGCACGCTGCCGATGGAGATTGGCGTCACCGCCGATTCACCCAAGCCGGGCCCGTCCGCGGGCGCGGCGTCCTCGTCGTCCGCGGCTGAGGACCACAAGCCGCACTGGATCGACTCCGAAGAGACGGACGACGGCGAGGGCGAGGACGACACGGGGTGGTCCGACATCGACATCGGCGCCCCCGACGGCACGCGCGGCTGAGGGCGGGATTGGCGCTCCGGCCGCGTCAGCGGGACATGCACTGCTTGTAGGGGACGCCGCCGGGGGGCGCGGGGATCTCTCGGCATTGTTCCTCCTCGGCGCAGTCGGGATCGACGTTGCACGAGACCGAGAGCGCCATCCATCCGCCGGCGACGACGATCGCGACGAGGCCTGTCGCGACGCCGACGAAGCCCGTCGTGACGAGCGCGCCGCCCGCGTGGCCGTTGCGCTCGAGGCCCTCGCCTCCCGACCAGAGCCCGCTGCCCGCGACGACGGCGACGCTGCCGAGGCCTGCGAGCGTGCGCGGTCCCGCGAAGCGCCCCGCGCAGCCGCTCGCGAGCGCGAGCGCGACCGCCACCACGAGCGACCCCCGCGCGGGCCGCGCGCGTGCGAACCGGTCGGAAACTGTACGAGCGTCCGAATCTTCCATATCCTCCGTCGTCCCAGGCTATGTCGACGACGGGGCGATTTCCACCAGCGATCGGCGTGAGCGCGCTCGGCCTTCTGGCCGTGCTCACGGCGCGGCCCGCCCGCGCCGAAGACAACATGCTGCGTGGGCCGCACCCGTTCCTCAAGGACAACGAGCTGTCGGCACACGTGCAGCTCGTCGCGGGCGGCGCGGACACGCCGGGCGGCACGAAGATCGCCACGGACTACGGTTATCGCTTGAGCGGCCCCGCCTGGCTGAACCTGCAGCTCAACTACCAGCGCGCGGCCTGTCACACGCCGTCGGGCGCGCCCACGTGCGACGTGCCTTCAGGCAGCATCTTCGAGACGCTGGCCGGCATCAAGCTCAAGTGGGCGACGCCGATCCCCGTCGTGCCCTACGTCAAGGGCGACGCGGGGCTGGCCTACGCGTTCCCGAACGGCGCGGGCAACGGCCTCGGCGTGGTGGTCCGGGGCGGGGCGGGCGCGAGCTACTTCTTCTTCGACTGGCTCGGCCTCGGCGCCGAGCTCGGGTACTCCGTGGGCCACCTGTCGACCGCCAGCGGCTCCTATTCGGAGATCGACGTGGGCGGCGGCCTCGAATTTCAGTTTTAAGTCGTCAGCTTTTCGAGATCTTCGACGGACTTCGGCGTCTCGGCCGTGAGGTTCTCGTGGCCGGCCGTCGTCACGAGGATGTCGTCCTCGATGCGCACGCCGAGGCCGCGGTACTCGGGCGGGCCGGCGGCGTCGGCGGCGATGTAGAGGCCGGGCTCGACCGTGAGGACCATGCCGGGCGCGAGTGGCCGCGCCACTCCGTCCTCGGAGTAGAAGCCGACGTCGTGGACGTCCATGCCGAGCCAGTGGCTCGTGCGATGCATGTAGAAGGGCTTGTACGCGCCCGTCTCGACGAGCTTCGGGACGTCGTCCGCCGTGCCCGCGAGCAGGCCCAGAGCCACGAGGCCGCGCGTGAGGCTCGCGAGGACCTGGTCGTGGATCGCGTCGATCGTCGCGCCGGGTTTGACGGCCTCGATCGCGGCGAGCTGTGCCTCGAGCACGGTCTCATATAGGCGGCGCTGCGGCTCGCTGAAGCGCGCGCCCACCGGGAACGTGCGCGTGACGTCGGCCGTGTACCCGTCGACCTCGCAGCCGGCGTCGACGAGCACGAGCTCGCCGCGCACCAGGGGCGCGTTGTTCTCCACATAGTGGAGGATCGTCGCGTTGGCTCCTCCGCCGACAATCGTGGGATAGCCGGGACCCGCGCCGCCGCGGCGCCGAAACGTGTAGTCGATGAGGGCCTCGAGCTCGCCCTCGTTGACGCCCGGGCGCGCGGCGCGCATGGCGGCCGTGTGCGCCTCGGCCGTGATGGCGGCGGCGCGGCGCTGCACGGCCACCTCGTCGGGCGACTTCACGAGCCGCAGCTCGTGCACGCTGAGCCGCGCGTCGACGAGGCGCACGGGCGCGCGACGCCCGCGGCGCTCGCCGGCGCGCAGGCGCGCGAGGGCGCGGCTCACCGTGGCGTCGAGGCCGGCGTCGCGACCGAAGGGAAAGTGCAGCTCCTCGGCGCCCGCGAGGATCTCGGGCAGCTTGGCGTCGAGCTCGCTCGCGGGGAAGGCCGCGTCGGCGCCGAAGTCGCGCACGGCGCCCTCGACGCCCGCGCGGCGGCCGGTCCACGTCTCGGCCGCCGGATCGCGCGGACGCACGAACATGACGAACGGCGTCTCGGCGTGCCCGGGGCGCAGCACGAGCGTCGTGCCGGGCTCGGTGAAGCCCGTGAGATAGAGGATGTCGCTGTCCTGCCGGAACTTGTAGTCGGTGTCGCCGTTGCGGAGGCGCTCGGGCGCCGAGGAGAGCACGAGCGCCGCGCGCGGGCCGAGCAGCTCCAGGAGGCGGCCGCGTCGGGCCGCGTACACCGTGGGAGCGAGGCGCGAGGCCGCGTTGGCGGGTGGGACGGGGAGCATGGAGGCCGGCGCGGTCATCCCCTCGATAATAACTTATGATGCGCCGCCGGGCGGCGGGGCACTGGGACGAGGCCCGAGGACAGCTCGAACGGCGGCGGATGCGAGGCAACTTCGGCATTGTCACGGTGACGGCGCGCGGCGCGGCCCGTGTGCGCGCGGCGCACCCTTGGGTGTTCCGCCAGGACGTCGTGCGCGGGCCGGCGAAGGACGTCGGCGTGGGCGGCCCTGCGCTCGTCGAGGTGCGCGACCCGCGCGGCAAGCCGCTCGGCGTCGCGACCTGGGCGGCGGAGGCCCGGCTCGCGCTGCGCCTGCTCGCGACGGGCGCGGACGCCGAGGCCCTGCCGCGCGACTTGATAGCGCTCGTCGCCCTGCGCTTCGAGGCGGCGCGTGAGCGCCGGAGCGCCCTCGCCCGCGCGCGCGACGCCGTTCGGCTCGTGCACGCGGAGAGCGACGGACTGCCCGGGCTCGTCGTCGATCAGTACGCCGACGCCGCCGTGCTCCAGACCACCTCCGTCGCCATGAACGCCCACCGCGACGGCATCGCCGCGCTCGTGCGCGACGCGCTCGGCGCGCGCGTCGTCGTCGCGCGCGACGACGGCTCGGCGCGCGACTTCGAGGGGCTGGCGCGCTTCGCGGGTGTCGTCGCGGGCGAGGGCCCGACGCGCGTCGTTTATCGCTTGGGGCCGAATCGCCTCGAAGCCGACCTGCTCACGGACGCGAAGACGGGCGGCTTCCTCGACCAGGCCGACAACCACGCGGCCGTCGCCGCGCTCGCGCCCGAGAACGCGCGCGCGCTCGATGCCTTCGCGTATCACGGCGGCTTCGCGCTGGCGCTCGCGCGGCGGGGCGGCCCCGTGCTCGCGACCGACGAGGACTCGGACGCCGTGTCGCGCGCGACCGAGAACGCGCGCCGCAACGGGCTCGTCAACCTCGAGGTGCGCCGCGCAAACGCCTTCGACCTGCTGCGCGAGCTCGAGTCCCGGCGCGAGCTCTTCGACGTCGTCGTCCTCGACCCGCCCGCGCTCGCGAAACGGGGCGGCACGAACGCCGCCGTCGCGCTCACGGCCGCCGACCGCGCCTACAAGGAGCTCATCCTGCGCGGCGCTCGCCTCACGCGCGCGGGCGGCCTGCTCGTCGCCTGCTCGTGCTCGGGCCGCGTCACGCGCGCGCACTGGGACGACCTCGTGGCCGCCGGCCTCGCCGACGCGGGCCGCGCCGGACAGGTCCTCGCGCGCAACGGCGCGAGCGCCGATCACCCCGAGCTCGTCGGCGTCCCCGAGACGGGCCACCTCAAGACGTGGATCGTGCGCGTGCTGTGAGGCGCGGCGGCGTCACTCGACGCACAGATCATCGATGAGCAGGCCGACGGGCGGCACGGGGAGGCCACAACCCGACCTGGACGTCTCGAAGGCGACGACGAGCTCGTCGTCGATGTCCACGGGCAAGGCGATCTCCAAGGTCGCAACCACGCTCAACGAGACTGAGCTTCCATCGATCAACATCGTCGTTTGCGTGCTCTGAGCGGGGGTGATGCTGTGGCTGTCGGCGACCGAATGGCCGACCGACCCGAGCGCGACCGTCCCGCCGAAGCCGAACCCGGGCATGGGCGATACCATGCGATACGAAAATCGCAGCACCTTGTCGCCTGGCTGAACCATGAGACGCACCAACAGCGCCGAGCCAACGGCGATCCCCGCGGGTGCCGGCGCTCCCTTCGCTCCGATGTAGACGCTGCGCGCGCCCGTGATGGGCGGCAGCTCGCCGCCGCTGCTGATGACAGTGGCGCCGCCCACCTGGCCGGACGATGAGCTCTCGAAGCCATCCTCGGGCAAGAGCGGCGGCGTCTCGAAGGCGGTCAATTGCAGCGGCGTGTCCGCCGCGCCCGCGTGCCCAGCGAAGTCGACGAGGCCGTCGACCGCGACGACGTACCCGTTTCCGTACGGAAGGACAACGTTCGGCTTGGAGAAACCCGTGACGAGAGGGATGTCGCCGGCGATGATCACAGGCTCGAGATCGACGTGGCTGCCATCGCTCGCCAAGAGTCGAGCCGTCGCCGTCGTTGGCAACGGCTCCGACGTCGTGACGGAGAAGGCCTCGAACGGATCCGCCGGGACGGTCCCCGAGGTCGCGAAGAGCAGGGGCGGCGTCGTGTCCGCCGTGCCCGCGAGCTTGGCCGTGAAAGGAACGTTGAACTCGCAATCCCCGCACGAGACTTCCACCGCGCCCTCGGCGGTCCCGTGCAGCGTCGAGCCGCTCACGGTGAAGTCGAAGGACGAATAGTTGAACACTGTCGGCCCGCTGCAGCTGCTTCCCATGACGCCGACCGAGAATTTCGCGACGCGGAAACGCTGGCCGTCCGTGCTCGTGACGGGAAGGACGGCCCCTTGACCGGCGCCGCCGATGATGACGCGCCGGACGTCGGCATCGAGCACGAGGGTGAACGTGTTCGTCGAAGGTAGGTCGGCGGTGGGCATCGCGCCGCCGTCTCCACGACCGAGCGTCGCCACGACATCGAACGCACGCCGACCTTGCGCCGTCGGGGACGTCCCATCGCCGCCACCGTCGGCCCCGGATAGACCTCGCGTTCCGCACCCGAGAAGGCCGAGCAAGAGCGCGAGCGGCGGTGACGAAATCCTCATACCTTCGACCAAGCAAGGCGAATGCCGCGCCACCCTCGAGACGAGATCGCGCCGCGTAAAGGCCTATTCGCGACATTCCCGCCCTACCGGCCTCAACTCCCGTGACGCGCGTGGAGGAGCGCGATCGACATGCCGAACCAGGTCGGCAACAGGAGCGCGATGAGCTCGGCGTTGTGCTGGTGGAAAGCCGGGTGGGCCTTGAGGCCCCAACCCACGAGACCGAGGAGCAACGCCGCGACGGTGACGCGTAGGGCCGCGAGGGTCGCGCGCCGCGAACCAAAGGCGACGCCCACGCCGAGCACGAGGAGCGAGACCGCCCACGGCGCGCATTGAAAGATGTTCTCATTGCCGTGGGCGACGACGTGGTCGGTGAGCGTCCAGGCGTAGAGCAGAAAGCACCCGATGAAGCCGACGAGGGTGCCCCAGAGCGCCACGAGGACGCCCAGGAACGCCCGCACCGGGGGCCGGTGCGCGGCCCAGCCGAGCGCTACGAACAGGAGAGCGATCCCGAGCCCGACGAGCAGCAGCGTCACGAAGCGCGCGGGCGGCGCCTCGCGGGGCGGCGCGCGGTTGGCGGCGAAGACGGTCTGCTCCGACGCGACGAGCGGGTGCGGGCCGTTTGGCCCCGGCAGCACGACGGCGCGCAGGCCGCGCTCGAGCTCCTGGGGGATGTACATCTCGGCCCAGCGATCGGTGGGACGATCCGTGGCGCCGGCGAGCACGAGGTCGAGCGCGAGATAGAGCGGCAAGGTATCGGCCGTCATGCGCAGCGCCTGCTCGCGCAGCGTGAGGCGGCCCGGCGCGCGCGAGGCCTCGCGCAGCGCGCCGCCCGTCGCGCGATCGACGGCGTCACGTACGCGCGTCGAGCAGTTGTCGAGGAAGTAGTCGTATTTGTACTCGCGGTTCTCGGGGCGCGCGTTCTCCTCGAGGCGCGCGCGCAGCGCCCGCTTCTCCGCAGTCGGCAGCGCGAGCTCCTGCAGCGCGATCGAGCGGTTCTCGCGCTCGTAACCGGCGATCGTCGCCGCCAGCGACGACACCGAGAGCCAGTACGTGAGGCGCCCGTGCAGAAATTCGGGGATGAGCCCGGGCGCGTCGAAGCGGAAGGTCCCGAAGTTGTAGACTCGGTCCTGGCCGCTCTTCCGATCTCGCACGAGGAGCGCGTCGTGCCCGAACTTGAAGAAGGGGTGGTCGCCCGGCCCGAATGTCATGACGTAGATCGCGAGCGAGTCCTCCTCGACGGGCGCAGCGGGCGGCGCCGCGGCGAGGGGCGCCCCGGTGGCGGGCGCGGGCGCCGGCAGCGGGACCGCGAGCGGTTCCTCGCCGGCGTGAACCAGGCCAGGCCAGGCCAGCGTCACCGCGAGCAAGACGGCCGGCAGACAGCGCTGCATGCGTGCGAAGACTAACATGCCGCGCGTCAGCGAACCCGTCTCAGCACCGCCGCGAAGAAACCGTCGGTGTCGTGGGTGTGGGGGTAGAGGCGCAGCGACAGACCGTCGCCGACGGCGGCGGCGCGCTCCTTGCCCCAGATCTCCTTGACGGGGACGCGCACGAAGTCGTCGCGGTCGGCGACGAAGCGGCTCACGACGCCCTCGTTCTCGGCCTCGACGACACTGCACGTCGCGTAGATGAGTCGCCCGCCCACGGCGACGAGCGGCGCGTACGTCACGAGGAGCGCGACCTGCCGCGCCGGGAACGCACGCACGGCCTCCGGCGTCAGACGCCAACGCGCCTCGGGGTTGCGTCGCAGCGTGCCGAGCCCCGAGCAAGGCGCGTCGACGAGGACGCGGTCCCAGCCGGCGGGCCGCGCCTCGGCGGGCAGCGTCGTGCCCTCGGCCGTCACGGCGCGCGCCGTGACGTTCGTGAGGCCGGCGCGGCGCGCGCGGCGCCGCAGCTCCTCGAGCTTCTTGCCGTCGGTGTCGAGCGCGAGGAGACGGCCCTTGCCGTCCATCGACGCGCCAATGGCCAGCGTCTTGCCGCCCGCGCCCGCGCACGCGTCGACGACGCGCCCGCCCGGCGGAGGCGCGATCAGCTCGGCGACGACCTGGCTGCCCTCGTCCATGACCTCGAAGAGGCCCTCCTGGAAGGCGGTGAGGCCGAAGGCGTTGACGCGCGTCTCGAGCAAGAGGCCGGCGGGCGCGAGCGGCGTGGGCTTGGCGACGACGTGCTCCTCGGCGAGGCGCGCGGCGAGCGCCTCGCGCGTGATGCGCGCCGTGTTCACGCGCAGGGCCATGGGCGCGCGCGTGTTCATGCTCGACGCGAGCGCCAGGCCGGCCTCCCTGCCGAGGTCGTCCGTGAAGGTCTCGATCATCCAGGTCGGGTATGACAAGCGAAGCGCGTCGCGCTCGAGCCCCGTGCGCTTGCCCAGCCCGGCGTCCTCCTCGAGGACGCGCGCGAGCTGGACCTCGGCCCCCACGAGCCGCGCCGCCTCGGTGCCCGCCGCCTCGACGGGCAGCCCCTCGCGCGCCTCGAAGACGAGCAGCTTGAGCGCGTCGCGCGCGGGGGTGGCGAGCTCGCGCAGCTCCCGCCCCACGAGCTCCTCAAGAATGGCGTCGAGCCGCCGATCCATCCGGATGAGCCCGTAAACCGTCTCGGAGATCCGTCGCCTGTCGCCGCTCGCGAGCTCGCGGTGGGCGCGGAAGCTGCGCGCTATGATCTCGCTCGCAAATCCCCACTCGGCGCGCGCCTCCGCCGCGATCTCGAGCGCGAGCGCGCGCGCCGCTCCTTGCAAACGTCCAGGCCTCATACCCGTCATCCCCACCGACGAAATGATAAAGTGAGCCCGATGTCAGCCTCGCCCACCCCCGTCACCGACGTCCCCTCGTCTCCCGTAGACGCGCCCGCCTCGAAGCCGAACCCGTACCTCGTCGCGCAGGAGCAGCTCGACCGCGCCTCGAAGATCGCGGGCATCACGCCCGAGGTCCGCGCCATCCTGTCGCAGCCCAAGAACGAGCTCATCACCAACTTTCCGGTCCGCATGGACAACGGAGAGTACAGGATGTTCAAGGGCTACAGAGTCCAACACAACAACATCCTCGGCCCCTACAAGGGCGGCATCCGCTACCACGAGCAGGTCTCGCTCGACGAGATCAAGGCCCTCGCCGCCTGGATGACCTACAAGGGCGCGCTGCACGACATCCCGTTCGGCGGCGGCAAGGGCGGCATCAAGTTCATGCCGCGCAACCATTCGCAGTCCGAGCTCGAGCGCATCACGCGGCGCTTCACGCACGCCCTCGGCGCGAACATCGGCCCCGAGTACGACATCCCCGCGCCCGACGTGGGCACGAACGGCCAGATCATGGTCTGGATGATGGACACGTACATGAACGTCGTCGGCTTCAGCGACAAGAACGCCAACCGGCGCGTCGTCACGGGCAAGACCATCACGGCGGGCGGCTCCTACGGGCGCGAGACGGCCACGGGCCAGGGCATCGTCCACTGCATCACCGAGTGGGCGCGCGACCGGCGCTTCGAGCTCAACGGCTGCAGCTTCACCGTGCAGGGCTTCGGCAACGTCGGCTCGCACGCGAGCAAGATCCTCGCGCGCACGGGCGCGACGCTCACGGCGACGGGCGACTGGAAGGGCTACATCTTCAACGGCGACGGCATTAACCCGTTCAAGCTGTCGGAGTACGTCGCAAAGACCGGGTCGGTCGCGGGCTATCCGGGCGCCAAGGCCATCTCGCGCGCGGACTTCTTCGCGACGCCGGCCGACATCTTCATCCCCGCCGCACTCGAGCTCGAGATCGGCGTGCGCGAGGCCAAGGCCCTCGAGGTCAAGCTCATCGTCGAGGGCGCGAACGGCCCCACGGAGACGGCGGCCGAGCCCATCCTCCACGAGCGCGGCATCGACCTCATCCCCGACATCCTCGCGAACTCAGGCGGCGTCGTTGTGAGCTACTACGAATGGCTGCAGAACAAGCGCTCCGAGCGCTGGGACCTCGAGGAGGTCGAGGAGCGCCTCGCCAAGCGCATGAAGCGGACCTTCCTCGCCGTCACGGAGTACGCCGCGCAGAAGAAGTGCGACTGGCGCATGGCCGCCATGGGCATCGCCCTCGACCGCATCGGCAAGGCCTACGCCGAGCGCGGGATTTTTCCATAGGGGACCCTGACAGGCCTGACAGGGTCCCCTTACCCCCCCCACGTCGGTCCGGACGAGCAAAGCTCGTCCTCCCCGGGGTGACCTTTTCCCGTGGACAACTTTCCACTTGACTGGACAATGCCAAGTCCATTAGTCTAGCTAGTACATCGGCTATGACGACTTTGTCCCGCAAAGGCCGTTACGCGCTGCGCGCCCTCTATGCCCTCGCGGGACACGAAGGTGGCGGGCCCATGCTCATCGCGGATCTCGCCGAGCACGAGAACATCCCGCGCAAGTTCCTCGAGGCCATCCTGCTCGAGCTCAAGAACGCGGGCATCCTGCACAGCAAGAAGGGCAAGGGCGGCGGCTACGTGCTCGCGAAGCACCCGGCAGAGATCGTGCTCGGCGAGGTTATCCGCACGATCGACGGGCCGCTCGCGCCGATCCCGTGCGTGAGCGAGCGCGCCTACGCGCGCTGCGAGGAATGCGTCGACGAGGCCACGTGTGGCACGCGCCTCGTCATGAAGCAGGTGCGCGACGCCATCGCGCGCATTCTCGACAACACCACGCTCGCGAGCGCCATGGAGCAGTCGGCGCGCGCGCGCCGCCAGTCCCTGACCCAAGTCGCCTACGCGATCTGACCGGAGGAAGAGTCCGCATGGCCCTGCTCGCTCGCTCATCACTCTATAAAACCGGTAGAGTAACGAGTCTTATCATAGGGCTCGCGTCCTGCCCCGCGTACGCGCTCGCGCAAGAATCAGCGCCGGCGTCCCCCGCGGCGGTCGCGCCGACGGCCACGCCCGCACCGCCCCCCGCCGACTCGACGCTATCTCGCGAGCTCGCTCAGCGCGTCGACGAGCTCGACCAGCGCGCGCGCATCACCGAACGCAAGCTCGAGCTCGCGCAGGAGACCGCAGCGGAGAAGCCGCCCGGCGCGAGCGTGAGCGCCGACGAGAAGGGCTTCGCTATCAGCAGCCCCGACAAGGCGTTCGAGCTCAAGCTCCACGCGCTCCTGCAGGCCGACGCGCGCCGCGTCTTCTACAGCGACGACGCCGTCCTGCGGGACAAGGTCGACACGTTTCTCCTCCGGCGCGTTCGTCCCATCATCGACGCCACGGTGCTCGGGCTGGTCGATCTGCGCATGATGCCCGACTTCGGCAACAACACGACCGCCCTCTACGATGCCTACGCCGACGCGCACCCGACGCCCTGGCTGCGGCTGCGCGCCGGCAAGTTCAAGCCGCCCGTCGGCCTCGAGCGCCTCCAGACCGACAACTACGTCCCGTTCATCGAGCGCTCGCTCGATTCGAACCTCTCCGCGCAGCGCGACGTGGGCCTCGAACTGTGGGGCGATCTCGCGAACGCCGCCGTGCACTACGAGCTCGCGATCTTGAACGGCAACGCCGACGGCACGATCAGCGACGTCGACAACGAGCACGCGAAGTCGTACGCGGGGCGCCTGTTCCTGCGCCCCTTCCAGCTCGGCGACCAGCGCGCGCTCGGCGATCTCGGGTTCGGGCTCGCCGTGAGCACGGGCAACGAGAAGGGGTCCGGCGCGCTCACGAGCGGCGCCGCGACCAACGCGTGGCTCCCCACCTTCAAGTCGCCTGCCGAGAACACCATCTACAGCTTCGTAACGAACACCACCGACCCGACGCAGACGGTGTTCGCGTCGCATCGGCATACGCGCATCAATCCGCAGCTCTACTACTATAACGGTCCCGTCGGCCTGCTCGCCGAGTGGGTGCATGAATATCAGGAGCTGGGAAAGGGGGTGGCCGGCGGGGCCGTGAACAATCAGGCTGGTCACGCCACGCTGTCGTGGGTGTTCGGAGGCGACAACGGCTTCGACGGGCCCCGGCCCAGGAAGGCCGCCAGCTGGGCCGCCAAGCAGCTCGGCGCCCTCGAGCTCGCCGCGCGCTACTCCTGGCTCGACCTCGACGATCTGGGCTTCACGGGCTCGGCCTTCGCCGATCCTTCGAAGTCGGTGAGCGCCGCGAAGGATTGGGGCGTCGGCCTCAACTGGTGGCCGAACCGCAACATCAAGGTCTCGGGCACCTGGGACCAGACCAACTTCACGGGCGGCGCGGGGACGACGACCGCCGTCGCCAACCGCCCGACGGAGAAGGCGGGCTTCGCGCGTTTCCAGGTGTCGTTCTAGCTAACGGGTGGGTCGTTCAGGCCAAGGAGCTCAATCATGCGTCCAAGAAAGTTCAGGTCTCTCAAACAGTTCGCCTCCTCCGTCGTCTGCGTGGTCGTCTCGGTCGGCGGCGTCATGCTCGCGACGGGCGGCACGGCTCGCGCGCAGGTGAAGCTGCTCAACGTCTCGTACGATCCGACGCGCGAGCTGTTCGTCGACATCAACAAGGCCTTCGCGCAAAAGTGGCAGCAGCAGACCGGCCAGAGCGTCACGATCAACCAATCGCACGGCGGGTCGGGTAAGCAGGCGCGCTCGGTCATCGACGGCCTCCAAGCCGACGTCGTGACGCTGGCGCTCGCCTACGACATCGACGCCATCGCCGAGAAGTCTGGGCGGCTGCCCAAGGATTGGCAGAAGCGCCTGCCCGAGAACAGCACGCCTTACACGTCGACGGTCGTCTTCGTCGTGCGCAAGGGCAACCCGCGCGGCATCAAGGACTGGGACGACCTCGTCAAGCCCGGGACGGTCGTCGTCGCGCCGAATCCGAAGACGTCGGGCGGCGCGCGCTGGGTGTACCTAGCGGCCTGGGGCCAGGCGTTGCAAAAGTCCGGCGGCGACGCCGCCAAGGCGCGCGACTACGTCACGCGTTTTTACAAGAACGTGCCGGTGCTCGACTCGGGCGCGCGCGGGGCGACGACCACCTTCGCGCAGCGGGGCGTGGGTCAGGTCCTCGTGTCGTGGGAGAACGAGGCCGCCCTGCTCGTGGGCGAGCTCGGTCGCGACAAGTTCGAGATCGTGAACCCGAGCTCGAGCATTCTCGCCGAGCCGCCCGTCGCGCTCGTCGACCGCAACGTCGACAAGCACG
>DATKFB010000570.1:0-6947 GCA_035544435.1 Polyangia bacterium | reverse complement strand
GAGTGCCTCGTCGGCACGGGCAACCTGCCGAAGTTCCGCGAGAACCTGTACCACGACGCCCTCGAGGACTTTTGGTGGATCCCCACGGCCGAGGTGCCCGTCACGAACCTCTACCGCGAGGAGATCCTCGACGGCGCGCGCCTGCCCGTCCGGCACGTCGCGTTCACCGCCTGCTTCCGCCGCGAACAGATGGCGGCCGGACGCGACACGCGCGGCATCAAGCGCGGCCACCAGTTCGACAAGGTCGAGCTCGTGAAATTCGTCCGACCCGAGACGTCGATGGACGAGCTCACGGCTCTGCTCTCGGACGCCGAGGACGTGCTGCGCGGCCTCGAGCTCCCCTACCGCGTCGTGCAGATGTGCACGGGTGACCTCTCATTTTCGGCCATGGCCAAATTCGACCTCGAGCTGTGGGCGCCCGGCTGCAACGAATGGCTCGAGGTCAGCTCGTGCTCGAACTTCGGCGAGTTCCAGGCGCGCCGCGCGAAAATCAGATTCAAGGACGGTCAGGAGAAGACCCGCTTCGTCCACACGCTGAATGGGTCCGGGCTCGCGCTGCCGCGCACGCTCATCGGGATCCTCGAGACGTATCAGCGCGCCGATGGGAAGGTCGACGTCCCGACCGTGCTGCAGCCGTATCTGGGTGGCGCGGCCGTCCTCGGCTGAGCCCCCTGCACCCTGAATTTACGGCCTCCGCGGCGCGGTTTTCCGGTCCTCCCGTGTAACCTGCCGTAAACGTTGCCTTCCCAGGGCTTTGCAGGTACAGTGATTCGCGTCCGAGATGACCAAGGCCGATCTCATCGACTTCGTCGCCGAACGAACGAAGCTACCCCGTGGGCGCGCGGAGTTGCTCGTGGGGCAGATGTTCGATTGCATGGTCGATGCGCTCCAAAAGGGCGAGGGCATCGAGATCCGCGGCTTCGGCAGCTTTTCGATCCGCTCGTACCGCGAGTATCAGGGACGCAATCCCCGCACGGGCGAGGCGGTGCACGTCAAGCCGAAGCGGCTCGCCTTCTTCAAGGTCGGCAAGGAGCTCCGGGATCGCGTCAACGCCGCGCGCGGCGGGCAGGCCGCCCCCGTGTCCGCGACCGGCACCGGCACGCCCTAACCTGCGGCGGAGGCTGCACGCGCTCCAGCCCGCGCGGGAGAGCCTCCGAAGATCGCCTCCTACCGGCTCCGCCGCGCGGCGGCCGAGGTGTGCCACTTGAACGCGTGCTCCACCATGGTCTCGAGCGCGGGATACTTGGGGCGCCACCCGAGCAGCGTCGTGGCCTTGGTCGGATCCGCGACGAGCGAAGGGGCATCGCCGGCTCGTCGGGCGATTTCGCTGCGCGCGACCTTCTGTCCGCTGACGCGCTCGACGGCGTCGATCACCTCGCGAACGGAGTGTCCTTCGCCCGTCCCCACGTTGGCGGCGAAGCTCTCGCCTCCAGCGGCGAGATGACGCAAGGCCAGGACGTGCGCGGCGGCCAGATCAGAGACGTGAACGTAATCACGAACGGCGGTCCCGTCGGGCGTCGGGTAGTCCGTGCCAAAGACCGACAGGGGCTTGCCTCCCAGCGCCGCCGCGATGGCGAGCGGAATGAGGTGGCTCTCCCCCGCGTGATCCTCGCCGAGATCGCCTTCCGGATCGGCGCCCGCGGCGTTGAAGTAACGCAACGCCGCCCAGCGCAGGCCGTAGGCGTCGCCGTACCAGCGCAAGATCCGTTCGACGAAGAGCTTCGAATCCCCGTAGGGACTGAGCGGCATCAAGGGATGGTCTTCCCGAATGGGAACGGCGACGGGTTCGCCGTAAACCGCAGCGCTCGAAGAGAACACCAGGTCACGAACGCCGTGCGCCACCATGGCGTCCAGCAGGTTGAGCGTGCAGACGAGGTTGTTGCGAAAATATTTGCGCGGGTCACGCACCGATTCACCGACCTCGATGCGCGCCGCGAAGTGGATGACGGCAGTGATGGCGTGCTTCTTCAAGACGCGTGCAATCGCGGCCGAGTCGTCGAGCTCCCCTTCCTCGAAGGCTCCCCACCGGAGCGCCCACCTGTGCCCCGAGGACAAGTTGTCGAAGACCACGGGGGCGAGGCCGGCAGCCGCGACCTGTTTCGCGGTTTGACTGCCGATGAACCCTGCGCCGCCTGCGATGAGAGCTGTCACGTGGCCTGAGATCCTGGGCGCAAAAGTAACATGAACGAGTGACGCCGAGCTCGTGCGCGGTTCACTGTGACGCCACGCCGAGATCGTCCAGATACCGCTCCACGGCGGCGCGCTCCTCGAAGCGGTCGAGGCGATGGTGCATGCGCGCCGGCCCCCTCAAGGCGTCGTCGAGCAGAGTCGCGGACGCCACCGCGATGACGTGCGCCTCGAGCGCGGGAACCAGGATCCCGCTGCCGATCCGGGCGCCGGCATGGGTGTGTTCCACACTAGGCCACGCGCCAGGTCGTGCCCGCGGGCGTGTCCATGAGCTCGACGCGCGCCTCCTTGAGGACTTTGCGGATCTCGTCGGCGCGCGCGAAGTCCTTGGCGGCGCGCGCGGCGGCGCGAGCGGCGATCTGAGCCTCGACCCACGCGGGGTCGATGCCGAGACGGGCGCACCGGCGCGCGCGCCGCGCGAGCAGGAACTCCCGCGGGGACCGGCGAAAGATGCCCAGGGTCTCGCCGCAGGCCGCGAGATCGCGGCGCAGGCGCACGAGCGTACGCCGCCGCACGTCCTTGGGCGCCGACTTCGGCTCGTCGAGGAGCTTGTTGGCGAGCACGAACGAATCGTAGAGGTGGCCCACGGCCGCCGCCGTGTTGAAGTCGTCGTCCATGGCCTCGCGGAACGCCGCGAGCGTGCGGTCGGCCGGTGGCACGACCTCGCCCGAGAGATCGCTTTCGCCGGCGGCGCCCGCGCCCGCCTCGTCGAGGCGCTCGAGCACGCGGTAAAAGTACTCGAGGCGCTCCTCGGCGTCGTCGAGATCGGGGAAGGTCTCGCCGTCCTTGCCTATCGTGAAGCCCACCGGGCTGCGATAGTGCGTGCTCACGAACAGCAGGCGCAGCGCCTCGAGATCGTTCGTGGCCTGGACCCGGCGGATGTTGACGACGTTGCCGAGCGACTTCGACATCTTCTCGCCGCCGAAGTTCACCATCCCCGAGTGCAGCCAGTGGCGCGCGAACTGGCCGTCGCCGAAGGCGCCCTCCGATTGCGCGATCTCGTTCTCGTGGTGCGGGAAGATCAGATCGGCGCCACCGCCGTGGATGTCGAACGGCTCGCCCAGGTAGCGATGCGCCATGGCCGAGCACTCGATGTGCCACCCGGGGCGGCCCTGTCCCCACGGGCTCTCCCAGGCCGGCTCGCTGGGCTTGGCAGCCTTCCAGAGCGCGAAGTCGAGCGGGCTGCGCTTGTGATCGTCGACCTCGATGCGCGTGCCCGACTTGAGCTCGTCGACGCTCTGGCCCGAGAGCCGCCCGTAGGCCGGAAAACCCGAGACCGAGTAGTAGACGTCGCCGTCCACGGCGTAGGCGAGGCCCTTGTCCTCGAGGCGGCGCGCGATGTCGATCACCTCGGGGATGTGCGCCGTGGCGCACGGCTCCTCGTCGGCGGGCGCGAGCCCGAGCGCGCCCATGTCCTCGTTCATGAGCTTCGTGTAGCGCTCCGCGATCTCGGCCGGACGAACGCCCTCGGCGTTGGCCTTGCGGATGATCTTGTCGTCGACGTCGGTGACGTTGCGGACGTACGTCACCGCGAAGCCGCTCGCGCGCAGGTGGCGCGCGATGACGTCCCAGGCGACGAGCATGCGGGCGTGGCCGACGTGGCAGAGGTCGTAGACGGTGATGCCGCACGCGTACATGCCGACCTTGCCCGGGACGAGGGGCTCGAAGGGGACCTTGCGGCCGAGGCGCGTGTCGTAGAGGCGCAGGGTCACCGGCGCGCCTCGCGCGCGAACGCGCCCAAGTTGACAACGCCGAAGACGGCTACGGCGAGCGCGAGGAAGAGCGTCGGCAGGTGGTCGCGCGGCCGATCGGCCTCGACGACCAGATAGGCGTCGTCGGCGACACGCACGGTCGCGAGCGTGCGCGCGGCGGCGATCGTGGCCCAGGGCAGACGCCGCTCGGCGCGCGTCGTCTTGACGACGAGCGCGTCCTCCGCGACGGCCAGGTCGGACACGTGGGCCTTGACCGTCTCGCGAGCGTCGCGGATGTCGACGCGGCGGTCGAGCTCCCCGAGCGCGCTCAACGCGGCCTCGCGGGTGGGGCCTTCGAAGCGCGCGACGAAGGTCCAGCGCTCGACGGGCGGCGGCCCCCCGCCGAGCGAGAGCGGACCCGCCGCGGTCGCGCCCGGCGCGTCGACGCGGACGAGGCCCTTGGCGGCGACGATCGCCCCGCCGCGGCGCTCGATCTCGGCGCGCGCCGCCGCGCCGTCGACGCACCGTTCGCGCGGCAAGCCCACGAGGACCTCATCGGGGCGACGAACGTCGATGACCACGAGGTCGCCCGGCGCGAGCGCCACGGGATCGCCGGCGCGATCGTGCAGCGAGAGCGCTCCCTCGCCGTTTCTGCCGGCGAGAGCGGTGCGCAGATCGGCCAACGCGAAGACGTGACTAGCGGCGACGTGCGCCGAGAAGAACGCGCGCACGGCGTCCTCGAACGGCAGCTCGCCGAAGCGCACGAGCCGTCCCTCGAAGACGTCGTCCTCGGCGCTGGCCGCGGGCAGCGGGCTCGGCAGCCGATGCACGAAGAGGCGATCGCCTGTCCCGAGCACGCGAAAGAACTGGCTGAACGTCCAGGAGCCCTTCGTGTCCACCTCGAGCCCGCTCGCGCGATCGGGCGCGCCGCGCACGCGCACGTAGCGGTTGTCGAGGCCGGTCATTGTCGTGCGTGGCGAGAACGTCACGCGCGCCTCGCCGAGATCGAGCGGCTCGCTCGAAGACAGCGCGTAGCGCAGCTCGTGGCGCACGTGAAAGACGAGGAAGAACGCCAGCGCCGCCGCCGTGAGGGCGAGGAGGGGCGAGCGCGTGCGCGGCGAGCGGATGTGCGCGAACTCGTCCACGCCTCCGCCGTGGCCCCGGTCGCTCGTCGGGGCCGGCGCGGCGGCGTTCGTCTTGGCCCGATCGGTCATGGCGGCGGCGAAATGGCTGGACAGCCTACCACAATGCCGTTTCGAGCCACGCCGAACGGGCCGGGGATCCACGAGGCCCGGCCCGTGTCGGGCTTGCTCTCGTCGGATCTTTCCGCTATCTGCGGGGAGTGCCTGGGATGAGGCGGTCCGTGCTCCTCGTATGGCTGGCCACGGCCGGCGCGCTCGCCGGCTGCCGGCACGTCATCAAGACGCCGGCCGAGGCGTATCAGCGCTTCTCGGCCGCGGTGACGGCGCGTGACGGCGGCGCGCTGTTCGACGCCCTCGACCAGCCGACGCGCTGGGCCTGGATGAGCATCCAGAAGTTCCACCGCGAGGCCTACGACATCGTCCTCAGCAACTATCCCGAGGGGCCCGAGCGGGAACGCGAGTCGCATCGCTTCCAGGGCGGCGCGACGGCCACGAGCGCGCGCGAGCTGTTCCGCGCCGAAATCGCGCCCGGCGTGCTGCCCATGCTCGCGCCGCTCGTCGCGACCGACGCGAAGGTCGAGAATCCCTCGCCCGACGGTCACGCCGCGGCCGTGCTCGCCTCGGGCGGACGCGTGCCCTTCGCGCGCGGCGAGGACGGCGGGTGGGGCTTCTCCGGCCTCGCCAAGGACGCCGAAGACTTGAAGTCGCGCTCCTATCACGACCTCGAGGTCGTGCGCGCCTCGGCGGCCGACTACGAGCGCGCCGCGACGCGCGCCGGAAAATGAGCGACGCGAGATGACTCCGAAGGGCAAATCAGATCCCTCGGCCGAGCAGGGGCAGCTCTCGTTCGAGTCGCGACTCACGCTGCCGCCCGCGGCCGTCGCGCCACGCACCGCCGCAACACCCGACGCGGCGTTCGTCAAGACGACGCCTCCGGCGGCCGCGCGCGAGGTCGCAGCTCCGCCGCCGACCCAGGGCCTCGAGGCGGCGCCCTCGTCGTCGTCGGCAACGCCGCGCATCTGGGTCGTGTCCGAGCTCCTGCGCGCGGCGCGACTGGTGCTCGAAAGCCGCTTCACCGACGTGCGCGTCGAGGGCGAGGTCTCCGGCCTCAAGCGCTCGGGCGGCGGACATCTTTATTTCTGCCTCAAGGATGCGCAGGGCCAGCTCGACTGCGTGCTCTACGCGCGCGAGGCGGCGCGCCTGCGCTTCGAGGTCCAGGAGGGAATGGCCGTGCGGTGTCGCGGGCGCCTCACGCTGTACGAGGCGCGCGGCCGCTTCCAGATGACGGTGACCGAGGTCGAGCCCACGGGCGCGGGCGCGCTCGCGCTGGCGTTCGAGCAGCTCAAGACCAAGCTGGCCGCCGATGGGCTCTTCGACACGGCACGCAAGCGCGCCCTGCCCTTCTTCCCGCGGCGCGTGGGCGTCGTGACGTCCGCCACGGGCGCCGTCATCCGCGACATCGTCCGCGTCGCGCACCGCCGCTGCCCCGTGCCGATCTTGCTCGCGCCCACGCCCGTGCTGGGCGAGGGCGCGTCGCTCGCGATCGCGGCGGCGATCCGACGACTCGCGAGCGTCGCCGACGTCGACGTCATCATCGTCGCGCGCGGCGGCGGCTCGCTCGAAGACCTATGGGCGTTCAACGAGGAGCCCGTGGCGCGCGCGATCTTCGCCTGCCGCGTGCCCGTGATCTCCGCCGTCGGGCACGAGACGGACTTCACGATCGCGGACTTCGTGGCCGACGTCCGCGCGCCGACGCCGTCTGCCGCCGCCGAGCGCGCCGTTCCCGTGCTCGCCGATCTGCGCGCCGAGCTCGCGCTCATCTGTCGGCGCGCCGGCCGCGCGACGGCCGAGCACGTGCGCGCGCGCCGCCACGCGCTCGAGCGCGCACGCGCCCGCCTCGGCGATCCGCGGCGCCTCCTCGACGAGC
>DATKFB010000569.1:0-2554 GCA_035544435.1 Polyangia bacterium | reverse complement strand
GCGTACCGTCAACGCTTCGCGTCCGCGCCGAAACGGCTCGCTGCCGGGTAGCGGCGCTCCAACGCTCGGTCAAGAGAGCGTCAGCGGTCGGTCAAGATTCGCGACGGACGGTTTAACTGCCATCGTTGGGCGACGAAACGCCGAAGAAACATCGGGAGAGTATCGATGAAGCATGACATCGAACAAACCCGCGAAGGACCCGCGCTGGATCGAGACTTGGAACCCTGACGACGCGAGGTTCTGGCAGACGAGCGGCAAGCGCATCGCCCGCCGAAACCTCTGGTGGTCGATTCTCGCCGAGAATCTCGGCTTCTCCGTCTGGCTTATCTGGAGCGTCGTCGCGACGCGGCTGCCCAAGGCCGGATTCCCGTACACGACGGACCAGCTCTTTTCACTCGTGGCGCTTCCGGGGCTCGTCGGGGCCCTCATGCGGTTCCCGTACACGTTCGCTGTGCCGCGGTTTGGCGGGCGCAACTGGACTATCGTGAGCGCGCTGCTGCTCTTCATCCCGACGACCTCGCTGGCGCTCCTCGTGACGCGGCCCGAGACGCCGTTCTGGCTCATGGCCTTGGCCGCCGCGACCGCGGGCCTTGGCGGGGGCAACTTCGCCTCGAGCATGGCCAACATCTCCTTCTTCTTCCCCGATCGCGAGAAGGGCTTCGCGCTCGGGCTCAACGCCGCGGGCGGCAACATCGGCGTCAGCACGGTGCAGCTCCTCATCCCGCTCGTGCTCGCGTGGCCGATCCTGAATCTGTACCAGGGGACGCCGCGAGGGCCCGCGCACATCTACCTGCAGAACGCGGGCCTCTTCTGGATGCCGTTCATCGCGATTGCCGTCGTCGGCGCCGCGCTCTTCATGAACAACCTCTCGTCGGCACGGTCGACCTTCAAGGACCAGGTCGTCGTCACGGGACGGAAGCACACGTGGGTCATGGCGTGGCTCTACATCGGGACGTTCGGGTCGTTCATCGGGTACTCGGCGGCCTTCCCGCTGCTCATCAAGACGCAGTTTCCCGCCGTGACGATGAACCTCGCGTTCCTGGGCGCGCTCGTCGGCTCGCTCGCGCGGCCGCTCGGCGGCAAGCTCGCCGACCGCGTGGGCGGCGCACGCGTGACGCTCATCAACTTCGTCGCCATGGGCCTCGCCACGCTCGGCGTCATCTTCTGTTTGCGCGCCCACTCGTTCGGCGGCTTCCTCGCGATGTTCCTCGCCCTGTTCGTCACGACGGGCCTCGGCAACGGGTCGACCTTCCGCATGATCCCCGTGATCTTCCGGCGCGAGAGCCTGCGCGGCGTCGAGGGACAGGGGCCCGAGGCCGAGCGGCGAGCGCTCGAGACGGCGCGCCGCGAGAGCGCCGCCGTGCTCGGGTTCACGTCGGCCATCGGCGCCTGCGGCGGGTACCTCATCCCGCGCTCGTTCGGCGCCTCGATCAAAGCGACGGGCAGCGCCGAGACGGCGCTCTTCGTATTCCTCGCGTTCTACGCGACGTGCGTGACGCTCACCTGGTGGTTCTATGCCCGGCGACGCGCGGTGGCGACGGGTGTCGCCAGCGCCAGCCTCGCCGAGGCCGTGTGACGACCGACGCTCGAAAAGGAGAATGACAATGTCGACTTTTTCGTTCCGATGGATAGCCCTCGCGACCCTCGCCGGCGCCGTCGCCGTGTTCTCGGCGCCGGCGCTCGCCGCGAGCGGAGAGCCCACGACACCGCCGACCGTGACCGCGTCGATCAGCCCCATTGCGGCAGTGCCTCCTCCCGCGCCTCCGTATTCGTTGCCGTGGCAGCTGCGCCCCGCCGCCCCCGCGTCAGTCGTCCGCTCGGACACGTCGGTGGCGTTTTATGACGGCACCGCCGGCCAGGCGGGCAGCACCGTCGCGACGATGTTGCTCGCGAGCGCCAAGGTGACGCCTTCGCTGGCGCCCTTGCTTCGCCTCGGCTTCGTGCAAAACGACGCGCCTGGCGCGAACCCCGACGGCACGTCGGTCGTCAATCCGCTCGTGGGGCTGACCTGGGGCCGGCGGCTCGGCGGCCTGCGCGTCGCGGCCTTCGCGGCGGGCACTGTCCCCATCGGCCAGGGCGGCGGCGACAAGCCCGACGCGGGCGCCGCCGGCGCCAACACGGCCGGCTTGCGCGCGCGGTCGGGCATGGACAACGCCATGTTCGCCGTCAACTACTTCGCGGCCATCGGCGGCGCCGACGTCGCCTACGTCGACCACAAGCTCACCGTGCAACTCGAGGTGACCTTGTTCGAGCTCATGCGCGTGCGCGGCGAGCACGCCGCCGGAAGCACCGACGCGACCCGTACGAACAGCACGGCCGGCTTGCACGTCGGCTACTTCGTTCTCTCCAAGTTCTCGCTCGGCGGCGAGCTGCGTTATCAACGTTGGCTCTCGACGCCCACCCAGCTCGTCATGGGCAACCGCGTCGACATCAGCGACGCCGCCAAGGACACGGTCACGGTGGCGCTGGGGCCGCGCCTCCACCTGCCGATCGGGCGCGGCATGGTGTTTCGGCCGGGGATCTCGTACGCGCGCGGGCTCGACCAGCCTCTGCG
>DATKFB010000568.1:0-24863 GCA_035544435.1 Polyangia bacterium | reverse complement strand
CCGCTCGATCTCTCGGGGCCGTTCGAGCGCACGACGGTGCGCGAGGTCCTCGAGCGGCACGCCGGCTTCGCGCTCGGCGGGCGAGAGAGCGCCATCGAGCTGGCCGTCAAGGCGCGGGCGGCGGGCGTCGACGTCAGCGGGCGGACGTCCTGGGACGACGTCTTCTTTCAAGTCTGGCTCGATCGCGTCGAGCCGCACCTCGGCCGCGGGCGACCAGCGTTCGTCTTCGATTGGCCCGCGCCGCTGGGCGCGCTCGCGCGCCGCAAGATTGACGACCCGGCGTTCGTCGAGCGCTTCGAACTCTACGCGAACGGCCTCGAGCTCGCCAACGCCTTTGGCGAGCTCACCGACGCCGAGGAGCAACGAGCCCGCTTCGTCGCCGAGTCAGAGACGCGGGCGCGGCTCGGCAAGGCCGTCTACGAGCTTGACGAGGACCTGCTGGCGGCGCTGCCGCACATGGCGTCAACCTCCGGCGTCGCGCTCGGGCTCGATCGGCTCGTCATGCTCGTCCTCGGCGTCACGGACATTCGCGACGTCGTGGCGTTCGCCGACCACGAAGTCTAACCATGAAGTGTGACCAAGAGGTCTGAGGCTGCGCGCCGCCGTCAGGGCGGCAAGAGCTCGGAGTTCGTGAGCATGCGGATGCCGAGGTCGCGCGTCTCGGGCGGCAGCGCCTTGATGCCGTCCGCGATGGCGCGGAACGTCGCGCACGCTTGCGCGGCCGTGAGCGCGCCGGCGTTCGAGGCCGCCGCGAAGGCCGCGCGCGGGTCTGGCGCCAACGCGCCCGTGACCCGTGCCACCGTGTCCGCCACGAGGCGCGGCGGCTCGCCTTGCGCGCCGAGCTCGAGCGCCAGCGCGCGGCCGGTCGTCGTGATCCAGGCGCGTTGTTGGTCCTCGTCGAGCGCCCTCAGGCCCTCGGCGAGCGCGGCCGGCGGAAGAATTCCCGTCCAGAAGCCGGCGCAGGCGGCCGTCGACTTCGCGGCCATGACGCGCTTGAGATCGAAGAGCCGCTCGAGCTCGTTCGTCGAGAGGCGCGCGAGACCCGCGTGCGTCACCTGCGCCACGCCCGCCTTGAAGGCGTCGGGCGCCAGCTGCCAGGCGAGACGTTCCTTGAGCCTGTCATCGTGCACGAGCGGCAGGAGCGTATCGGCGTAAAGCGCCGCCGCGCGGTCGTTGCCGAAGGCCTCGCGCCCCGCGGCACGCGTCTGCCGCCACTCCCGCCAATCCCGGAGCGGCGGCGCGAGAAGCTGACCGCCCAATGTGAACGAGAGCACCGTGACCGCGACGGTGAGAGCGTTGGCGACCGCCTTCTTGCGCGCGCGCAGACGACGCGTCGCGAGCCACCCGACGGCGGCGCCCGCGGCGCCGAGCGCCGCGTCCAGCGCGAGGAATGGCCACTCACCCATGGTGCCGGGGCCGGCGTTCAGGGCCGATCGCGGACCCAGAGTGTCTCTTTGCCGTCGAGCTTGTCGAGCCACTTGGGCACATCGTCGACGTGCCGGCCCGCCGGCAAGATCGCGAGATACCGCCCGAGGGCCGCGGCGGCGCGCGCGCGATCGCTCGCGAGGCCCTCGGCCTGGCTGCGCAGGGCGAAGAAGAGCTCGTCGTCAACGGCCTCGGGATCGAGGGCGCTCGCGCTGCCGTCCATGCCCAGCGCCCGCTCGTAATCGGCGGCCGCTTCCCCGAAGCGATCGAGGCTCGCCAGCGCCTGACCGCGGTTGAAGTATGCCTCGGGCTCGACGGGGTCGGCCGCGATCTCGGCGTCCGCGGCCGCGATGGCCTCTTGGAAACGCCCTTCAGTGACGAGCTTCTTGGAGTGCAACTGGCCGTATCCCATGGGTCCGGGAGGATAGCGCATCCTTGACCCCCGATCCCCTTCCTGCTATGCGTTTGCGCGGCTGGAGGCCCATTCCTTGAACCATTTCCTCATCAATTTGGCGCAGGCTGCGGGCGGCGGAGGCAGTCCCTTCACGCAGTTCGTGCCGCTCGTCGCGATCTTCGCGATCTTCTACTTCCTCGTGCTGCGGCCGCAGTCGCGCAAGGCCAAGGAGCACCAGGCGATGCTCGCCGACCTCAAGAAGGGCGACGAGGTGGTGACGCAGGGCGGGATCATCGGCAAGATCAGCGGCATCACCGACGCCGAGCTGACGCTGCAGGTTCAAGAGGGCGTGCGGATCCGCGTGACGCGTGCCTCGGTGCAGGGCCGCTACGGCGCGGCCGCCAAGACGGAATCGAAGGCTTCCTGAGCCTTTAAGCCCCCAACCTTCGCAACCGCAGAACGAGAGACTTCATGGAACGGTCCTGGTGGTGGAAGGCGGCCCTGTACGGCTTCCTCGTCGTGCTGGCGTGCCTCTACCTCGTGCCCACCGTCGTGCCGGAGCAGAAGCAGCCGGCCGTCATCAAGAAATACTTCCAGAAGCGCATCCAGCTCGGCCTCGACTTGCAGGGAGGCCTGCACCTCGTCTACGAGGTCAACGTCGACAAGGCCGTCGCCGGCAAGGTCGATCGCCTCGCGTCCGACATCGAGGATCGCCTGCGCAAAGACAAGGGTGTTGCCGACCTCACGGTGACGCGCGAGGGCCGCGACGACATCATCTTCACCTTCAAGAACGCCCCCGACCACGCCAAGCTCGACGACGCGATCCTGCGCGACCACCGCAACGATCTCGACGTCGTAGACCGCGACGCCGCGCACGGCGTCGTGCGGCTGCGCCTCGACGCCAAGCAGGTGGACGAGGTGCGCGACTACGCGCTCCGCCAGGGCATCGAGACCATCCGCGGCCGCGTCGACAAGTTCGGCGTCGCCGAGCCGACCATCATCAAGAAGGGCACCGACATCATCGTCGAGCTGCCCGGCCTCAAGGGCGCGGACTTCGAGCGCATCAAGTCGATCATCGGCCGCACGGCGCAGCTCGAGTTCAAGATCGTCGACGACGGCTCTGAGTACATGCGCAAGCTCGTCGACTACCTCAAGGGCCCGGGCGCCGCGACCACGAAGGACTCGGGCATCGAGGCCGTTCCGGAGTCGTGGACCGAGAAGGACACGGGCAAGCAGCACGAGGACGTCTACCTGCGCGCGAAGGTCCGCGACGCGCTCCAGACGTTCTTCGACGGTCTCACGGGCGACCTGGCGCTGCCACCCGACCACGAGATCGGTTACGAGGAGATGCAGGGCCGCTCCGACACGGGCGAGGCCACGCCCGACAAGTACTGGCGCACCTACTACCTGCACAAGCGCGCCGCGCTCACGGGCGAGTACCTCTCGAACGCCGACCAGACCTGGGACCAGCAGACGGGTCGTCCCGAGGTGTCGTTCGAGTTCGATCGCCAGGGCGCCGCGATCTCGGAGCGCATGACGGGGGACAACATCGGCCGCAAGATGGCCATCCTCCTCGACGACAAGATCACGAGCGCGCCCGTCATCGAGGGGCGCATCGGCGCGCGCGGGCGCATCACGCTGGGCGGCTTCGGCGACCCGTTTGCGCTGCAGCAGGAGGCGAAGGATCTCGTGGCGGTGCTGCGCTCGGGCGCGCTGCCCGCGCCGCTGCGCAAGACCTTCGAGACCCAGGTCGGCCCCACGATGGGCCGCGACGCCGTCAGCAAGGCGAAGTTCTCGATGATGATCGGCGCGATCGCCGTCGTCCTCTTCATGATGACCTACTACCGGCTGGCCGGCATCATCGCGAACCTCGCAATGATCTTGAACATGCTCTTCATGGTAGCGATCCTCGCGGCCTTCGAAGCGTCGCTCACGCTGCCGGGCATCGCGGGCCTCGTCTTGACGATCGGCATGGCCGTCGACGCCAACATCATCATCTACGAGCGCATCCGCGAAGAGCTGCGCCTCGGCAAGTCGGTGCGGACGGCCGTCGACTCCGGGTTTCAGCGCGCGTTTTGGACCGTCTTCGACGCGCACGTCACGAACTTCGTGGCCGGTGTCGTGCTTTACTCCTACGGCTCCGGACCCATCCGGGGCTTCGCCGTCACGCTGCTCGTCGGCATCGTGACCAACCTCGTCACCTCCTACTGGCTGTCGCACTGGATGTTCGACGGCCTCGTGGGCCGTCGCGGCGCCGCGCGCGCGACCCTATCGATCTAGGAAGAGAGACCATGGCGGCCCAAAGCGAAAAGCAGAAGTTCTTCGAGATCATCCACCCGGGCGCGAGCTACGAGTTCATCGGGAACCAGAAGTACTGGATCACGACGTCGATCCTGCTCGTGCTGCTGACGGTCGTCATGATGCCGCTCAACGCCTACGTGCTCAAGGGACGCGGGCACGCGCTCAACTGGGGCGTCGACTTCCGCGGCGGCAGCGAGATCCTCATCGAGTTCTCGAAGCCGGTGGACGCGGGCGCCATCAGGCAGGCGCTCGCCGACATCCACCTCGGCGACGCCGAGGTCGTGAAGTACGACGACCCAACGGGCAAGAAGCTCTGGAACTTCATGCTGCGCGTGGGCGCCGTCTCCGTGGTCTCCGAGCAGAAGGCCAAGCAGATCCGCGAGTCGCTCGCAAAGGAGGGCGCGGCCTCGCTGCAGCACTTCGAGTGGTCCGAGGGCGGCGACAAGATCTACCTGCGTTACGACCAGCCCGTCGACACGACGGCCCTGGCGGGCTCGCTCAAGGCCATCGGCGTGAGCTCGAACCAGGTCCAGACCTTCGGCCGCGCCGTCGAGAACACCTACGAGGTGACGCTCGTTGGCCTCGATACCGAGATTCGGCACACGCTCGACGCGCGCCTCGGCGAGGGCGCCGTCGCGGCCATCCCGCAGGTCGAGTCGGTGGGCGCCAAGGCCGGCAAGCAGCTCCAGGTCGACGCGGCGCGGTCGCTCCTCTACGCGATCCTCTTGATCATGGTCTACATCGCGTTCCGGTTCGACTTCCGGTACGGCCCGGGCACGGTCGTGGCGCTCCTCCACGACGCCGTGCTCGTCATCGGCGCGTTCGCCGTGACCTACAAGGAGTTCTCGCTCACGACGGTGGCGGCCGTGCTTACGATCATCGGCTTCTCGATGAACGACACGATCGTCGTCTTCGATCGCATCCGCGAGAACGCGGCGCGCCTGCGTGACCGCCGCTTCGATCGCGTCGTCAATCAGTCGATCAACGAGACGCTCTCGCGCACGATCCTCACGAGCGCCACGGTGTTCTTCGTCACCCTCGCCATGAACGTCTTCGGCGTGGGCGTCATCCGCGACTTCGCCTTCGCCATGAACGTCGGCGTCATCGTCGGCACGTACTCGTCGGTCTTCATCGCGAGCCCGATCCTCATCTGGCTCAACGAGAAGTTCCTCGAGAGCCAGCGCCGCGCGGCGCCTCGCCAGAACCGCCGCGGCGGCAGATCGACGGATCTCCAGGTCGACGAACCTTAGCCGCGAGCGCAGTCGCGGCGCGTGATAGTGTGCGGCCGTAGATGCGGCCGGCAGCGTGGGATCCGGTTCTGGTCGATGATGCCGCGGTCCTCGCGCTCGCCGCCGAGCTGAGGGTTCGGCCGCTCACGGCGCGTATCCTCCTCGGGCGCGGCATCGGGGCGAGCACGGCCGCGAGATTTCTCGCGCCCCGCCTCGCCAACCTGCGGCCGCCGGGCGGGATGGCCGACCTCGGCAAGGCGCTCGACCGGCTCGTGGCGGCCTTCGGCGCCGGCGAGACGATCGGCGTCTTCGGCGACTACGACGTCGACGGCGTCACGACGGCGGCCGTACTCGCGACGACGCTGCGCGCGTTCGGCGGCAAGGTGATCCCGCGCTGCGCGAGCCGCGACGCCGGCTATGGCCTCGGCCCCGACGACGTGGCGCGCTTCGCCGACGACGGCTGCCGCGTGCTCGTCACGGGGGACTGCGGCACGAGCGATCACGAAGCGCTGCGCGCGGCGCGCGCGCGCGGCATCGACGTCGTCGTCATCGACCACCACCAGCTTCCCGAGGGCGAGTCGGATGCGTTCGCCCTCATCAACCCGCGCCGCCCCGATGACGCCTTCCCGTTCAAGGGGCTCGCCTCGTGCGGCGTGGCCTTCTATCTGGCGGCCTCGCTGCGCTCGCGCCTGCGCGAGACGCACCCGCGCTTCGATCCGCGCGACCTGCTCGATCTCGTGGCGCTCGGGACGATCGCCGACCTCGTGCCGCTCGTCGACGAGAACCGCATCCTCGTCTCCCACGGACTGCGCGCCCTCGGCGCGCGCAAGCGGCCGGCCATTGCGGCGCTCGCGGCCAAGGCCGAGCTGGCCGAGGGTCCGATCACGGCCCACGACGTAGGCTTTCGGTTCGCGCCGCGTCTCAACGCGGCGGGGCGCCTGGGCGAGGCCCAGCTCGCGCTCGATCTCCTGCTGGCGCCCGACGCCGCCACGGCCACGCGCCTCGCCGAGGAGCTCGAGGACCAGAATGTCGAGCGTCAGCGCATCCAGGAGCTCGTCTGGATCGAGGCGCTCGCCGCTGCCGCCGAGCACGAGACGTCGCCCGCAGTCGTCGTGGGCGCCGAGGGATGGCACCCCGGTGTCGTGGGCATCATCGCCGCGCGCCTCGTCGACAAGCTCGCGCGGCCGGCAGTCGTCGTGGGCTTTCGGGCGGGGGAGGGACGCGGCTCGGCGCGCACCGTGCCGGGCTTCGATCTCTTCGCGGCGCTCTCGCGCTCGTCCGAGCACCTGCAGCGCTTCGGCGGCCACGCCGCGGCCGCCGGCATGAGCGTCACGCTCGCGAACCTGGACGCGTTCCGCCGGCAGTTCGCTGAGGCCATCCGCGAGCAGGCCGTGGGACGCGCCGCGCCCGCCGTGCGCGTCGACGCCGTCGTGGCGCTCGGCGAGCTGGACCTACCCTTCGCGGAGGAACTTGCGCGCCTGGCGCCTTTCGGCGCCGCCAACGCCGAGCCCGTCTTCGCCCTTCGGGGCGTCACGACGCAGGCCACGCGGCGCGTGGGGCAGGGGCACCTGCAGCTCACGCTTATGGATCGCGGGGCCGTGAGCGAGGCCATCGCCTTCGGCATGGCCGACCGCGACCCCGGTACGGGCGCCGCCCTCGATCTGCTCGCGACGGCGGAGCTCGACACGTTCCGAGGCTCGCGCCGCGCCCGCCTCAAGGTGCGCCACCTCTTCCCGCACGCGCTGGCCTGAGGGGCTAGACTTCCGTCGAACCGGGCATGCCCCTTTATCGCCATACCAAGCTGCCGCCGCCGCCCGAGCTGGGCGAGAAGACGGTCTGGCAGTACCTGCCGCGCCAGACCGTGCGCCGCGTGCTGTTCCTCCTCATCGCGCTCGGCGCGGTCGTTTTCCTCAAGCGCTCGAGCCGCTGGTCTTTGGGCGGCCTGCTCGACGCGCCGCCGAGCGCGGGACCCGGCGCGCCCGTCTATCACATCAAGGTCACGCCGCCGGAGAGCCCGCCCGCCCCGAAGAGCAAGAGCGCGCCGTGACGAGCGTCGGGGGGCCCATGGCCTGGGCCGTGTTCGGCGTGGTCGTAGTCGCCATGCTCGCCGTCGACCTCGGGATCTTCCACCGCCAGGCCCACGAGATCTCCTTCACGGAGGCGGCGACCTGGTCGCTGATCTGGATCTCGCTCTCCCTCGTCTTCAACGTCTTCGTGCTCTCGAAGTTCGGGGAGGACCGCGCGCTCGAGTTCTTCCAGGCCTGGCTCATTGAGAAGGCGCTCTCCGTCGACAACCTGTTCGTCTTCCTCGCGGCGTTCTCGTTCTTCGCGGTTCCGGCGCGCCTGCAGCACCGCGTCCTCTTCTGGGGGATCCTGGGCGCGCTCGTCACGCGCGGCGTCTTCATCGTCGCGGGCGCGGCCCTGCTCGCCGCCTTTCATTGGGTGATGTACGTCTTCGGCGCGATCCTGATCCTCACGGCGATCCGCCTGCTCTTCGGGACAGAGGAGGCCGTGCACCCCGAGCGCAACCCCGTCCTCAAGCTCTTCCGCAAGCTCGTGCGCGTCACGCCCGACTACGACGGCCCGCGCTTCCTCGTCAAGCGCGACGGGCTGTGGTTCGCGACGCCGCTGCTCATGGTGCTCGTCGTCATCGAGACGTCCGACGTCGTCTTCGCCGTCGACTCGATCCCGGCGGTCTTCGGCGTGACGCGCGACGTGTTCATCGTCTACACGTCGAACATCTTCGCGATCTTCGGTCTGCGCGCCCTCTGCTTCCTCGTGGCGAGCCTCGTGCGCCGCCTGCACTATCTCAAGCCGGGCATCGCGCTCGTGCTCGCCTTCGTGGGCGTCAAGATGGTGGTCGCCGACAAGGTTCCGATCTCGGACGGCCTCTCGTTAGCCGTCGTGGGCGGCATCATCACCGTCGCCGCCATCGGCTCCTGGATCTTCGCGCCCAAGGAAAGTTAGCCCGAGCGAAGGCCGGCTTTGCCGGCCAGAGGAAGCGCCGTGGGCGCGGGACCCTCTCAGGGTCCCGAAGTGGACAAACGCAACCGGCCGAGGCCGTCGTAGGCGGCGTACTTGTAGAGCTCGGCGAGCGTCGGGAAGTTGAAGACGCTGTCGATGAAGACGTCGATCGTGCCGCCCGTCGACATCACCATCTGACCGATGTGGATGAGCTCCGTGGCGCGGTCGCCGATGATGTGAACGCCGAGGAGCCTCTTCGTGCCCTTGTCGAAGAGCAGCTTGAGCGCGCCGTCCGACTCGCCAATGATCTGCCCGCGCGCGTTGTGCTCGTAGCGCGCGCGGCCCACCTCGTAAGCGACGCCCTTCGCCTTGAGCTCCTCCTCGGTGGCGCCCACCATCGAGATCTCGGGGATCGTGAAGACGCCGAACGGCGTCAGGGGCGCGACGTGCGTCTTGTACGGGATGCCGAAGGCGTGGCAAGCGGCGACGCGGCCTTGCTCCATCGACACGGAGGCGAGCGCCGGGTTGCCAATGACGTCGCCCGCGGCGTAGATGTGCGACTGCGCCGTCTGAAAGCTCTCGTTGACGGTGATGCGGCCGCGCGCGTCGAGCGTGATGCCGGCCTTGTCGAGCCCGAGGGCCTTCGTGTTGCCGGCCCGGCCCGCCGAGTACAGGATCTTGTCGACCTGCAGGATCTTGCCGCTCTTGAGCGCGATCCGCAGCGGCCCGTCCGGCACGCGCTGGATCGACTCGACGGCGTCGCCGAGCATGACCTCGTGCCCGCCGCGCTCGAGCGCCGTCTTCATGCCGGCCGACATCTCGCCGTCGAGCCCGCCCAGCAAGTTGCCGCGGCCCTCGATGACGATGATGGCCGTGCCGAGGGCCGCGAACAGGCACGCGTACTCGCAGCCGATGACGCCGCCGCCGACGACCGCGAGAGACAGCGGAATCCGATCGAGGTCGAGGATCGTGTCGGAGTCCTCGACGTCGGGATCGTCGAAGGGCACGCCCGGCGGCCGGTGCGGCGAGCTGCCCGGCGACACGAGGAAGTAGGGCGCGCGCAGCCGGCGCGTCGAGCCCTCGCTCGACGTCGGTGACACCTCGACCTCGTTCGGCGACACGAAGGCCGCCTCGCCCCGCACGACGGTCACGCCATGCCGCTGCATGTTCCGGTCGATCTGCGCGACCTGGTGTTCGGTGACGACGCGGATGCGTCCCATGAGCTGGCGCAGGCTCGCGTCGCGGTCCACGTCGAGCGTCATGCCATAGAGCTGGCGGCGCTGAAACCCCGTGAGGTAGAGCGCCGTCTCGCGCAGCGTCTTCGAGGGCAGCGTCCCCGTGTGCACGCTCGCGCCCCCGAGCGCGGGCGCCTTCTCGACGAGCGCGACGCGCTTGCCGAAATACGCCGCTTGCGCCGCGCCCTTCTCACCGGCGGGCCCCGAGCCGATCACGACGAGATCGAACGCCTCTGTCTCGCTCACGCGGTCATTCACCCCGCACCTTGCGGTGCGTGAGGCAGGGCAGGCTCGCGCGCACGCGATCCTGATACGCGAAGTCGACGGCGGCGAGGGCGAAGCCGGCGTGGTCGCCGCACTCGGCGATGACGGCGCCCCAAGGATCGACGACCATGGCGTGTCCCCAGCTCCGCCGGTCGCCGCCGTGGTGGCCGAACTGCGCGGGCGCGAAGACGTAGGCCTGGTTCTCGATGGCCCGCGCGCGCAGGAGCACGCGCCAGTGATCCTTGCCGGTCTCGAGTGTGAACGCCGACGGGACCGCGAGGAGGCGGGCGCCGCGCGCGACGAGCGCGCGATAGAGTTCCGGAAAGCGCAGGTCGTAGCAGATCGACAGGCCGAGCTTGGCCCAGGGCGTTTCGGCGACGACGGGCGCGTCGCCCGCCTCGACGGTCTCCGACTCGCGAAACCGTTTCCCGCCGGGCACGTCGACGTCGAACAGGTGAATCTTTCTGTAGGTCGCGGCGACCGCCCCGTCGGCGCGCAGCAGGACCGAGGTGTTGCGGATACGCGTCGGCGAGGCCGCGCGCTCGGGGAAGCCCCCGAGGAGGAGCCAGGCCCCGGTCTCGCGCGCGAGGGCTTGCATGGCCGCGAGGATGGGCCCGGCCGTCGCCGCCTCGCGGTCAGCGCCCGGCTCGGGCAGCGCCTCGGCGAGGGCGAGGCGGTGGTCGCGATCCGTCCCGAGGTAGGCGAAGTTCTCGGGCAGGCCGATGAGCGACGCGCCGGCGCCGGCCGCCGCGCGCGCCAGCGCGCCGCACGCCGCCAGGTTCGCCGAGACGTCCTCCGTCGAAGTCAGCTGGAGCGCTGCGACGTTGAGGGCGCTCATGGGCGGGTGCAGCGTAGCATGATCATCACTCCCCGAATTCGTCCGGGGAGGACCGGACGAGAGCCGGACACGAGACTGAGAGAAACCCGTTAAACCCGTTTGAGATCCAATGGTTAGGCGAGGTCCGCTGGCTTGCGCCCTCCAGATCAGCGTGTTATAAGACCCGTCTTCAAAATTACGTTGCCTCCTTCGACTAGGGTGGGCCGCGTGCCTGCCCTTTTTTGTGCCCGAAGAAAGTTCCCGTAGCCGATTCGAAACGAAGAAAACACCACGCAGTTACCGGCAAGAAATCTGGTCTCGCCCTCCAAAACGCCCATGCGAAAGGACCTCCAACACTTGTGGTCGCTCACCGAGCCGTACGTTCGCGACGCTGGCTTCGAGCTCATCGAGGTCACGTTCGGCCGTGAGGCGTCGTCGGGGTGGGTGCTGCGCCTGTTCATCGACGCGCCATGGGCGCCGTCGACGGCGCCCGGCGTGGCGCCGGTGACCGTTTCGCACGACGACTGCGCGCGCGTGAGCCGAGACGTCTCGGCGGCGCTCGACGTCGCGGATTCCATTCCTCATGCGTATCAACTGGAAGTGAGCTCGCCGGGGCTTGATCGGCCCCTTCGGCGAGAAGGAGACTTTGCTCGGTTCGTGGGCGAGAGCGCCCGCATCAAACTGAGCGATGACGGTGGCGACGTGGGCGGCGGGCGGCGGAACTTCTCCGGAAAGATCCTCGCGGCCAAGGACGGCCGCGTCGAGATCGAATGTGATGGCCGATCTTACCTGCTCCCCATCGACGGAATCGCGAAAGCGAACCTCATCCCCGATTGGGAGCGTGAATTCCACCGGAGCGCTTCATGAACGACGGTGCCGCCCTCGGCCTGGTCCTCGACCAGGTCTCCAAAGACAAGAACATCGACCGCTCCGTGCTGGTCGAGACCCTCGAACAAGCCATCCTGACGGCCGCCAAGCGGGCGTTCGGGATGCATCGCGAGATGGAGGCCAAGTTCAACGAAGAGACCGGACGCGTCGACCTCTTCCAGATCATCATCATCGTTGCCGAGGTCACGCCGGGCAACGAGGGGAAAGAGGTCCCCATCGCGGACGCCGAGCGCTTCAACCTCAAGGCCGACATCGGCGACGAGCTGCTCTTCCAGATCTTCTACGATGAGAAGGACCAGGCCAAGGCCGAGGAGCAGGACGCCAAGTACGGCGAGCTGCTCAAGCTCAACCGGGCCTGGAAGGGCTTCGGTCGCATTGCCGCGCAGACGGCCAAGCAGGTCATCCTGCAGCGCGTGCGCGAAGCCGAGCGCGAGAACGTCTTCAACCAGTACAAGGACCGCAAGGGCGAGCTCATCTCGGGCATCGTGCGGCGGTTCGAGCGCGGCAACATCATCGTCGACCTCGGGGGCGCGGAGGCGCTGCTGCCCGTGCGCGATCAGGTGCCGCGCGAGTCGTACCGCGCAGGCGACCGCATCGTCGCCTACGTCATCGACATCGACAAGGGCGCGCGCGGGCCGCAGATCATCCTGTCGCGCACGAGCAAGGGCCTGCTCGAGAAGCTCTTCGAGATGGAGGTCCCCGAGATCTACGAGAAAATCGTGCGCATCGAGGCCTCGGCCCGCGAGGCGGGCGCGCGCTCGAAGATCGCCGTCAGCTCGCGCGATCGCGACGTCGATCCCGTGGGCGCCTGCGTCGGCATGAAGGGCTCGCGCGTGCAGGCGGTCGTGCAGGAGCTGCGCGGCGAGAAGATCGACATCGTGCCCTACGACGCCGACCCGGCGAAGTTCGTGTGCAACGCTATCGCGCCCGCCGAGGTCGCGCGCGTCCTCATCGACGCGGGCACGCACACGATGGAGCTCGTCGTCCCCGACGACAAGCTCTCGCTCGCCATCGGCAAGAAGGGCCAGAACGTCCGCCTCGCCTCGCAGCTCACGGGCTGGCGCATCGACATCCACTCGGAGACGAAGGTCCGCGAGATGGAGGTGCGCTCGAAGCACTCCCTCGCCAGCATCGAGGGCGTCGCGCCCGAGCTGGCCGAGACGCTCTACCGCGAGGGCTGGCGCTCGGCGTCCGAGGTCGCCGGCGCGAAGCCCGACGAGCTCGCGGCAGTGCCCGGTCTCGGCGACGTCGAGGCGGCCAAAACGATCGTCGTGGCCGCCGCCAAGGCGGCCGAGATCGAGCGCGTGCGCAACGCCGAGGAGGCCGCGCGCGCGGCCCACGAGGCGGCTGCGCTCGCCGAGGCTGCCGCCGCCACAGCGGCCGCGGCGGCTCCGGCGGCGCCGGGTGCACCCGAGGCCCCCGCCGTCCCGCATGGAACGGAGGCCCGCTGATTCGATGACCGCGTCCGCCCCCCAGACGAAGCGCCCCTCCGAGCGGACGTGCGTCGGCTGTCGCCGTCGCGCGGCCACGGGCGCGCTCGCGCGCCTCGCCGTGCGCGACGGAGAGCTCGTCTTCTGGGGACCGGGGCGCGCGCGACCGGCGGGGCGGGGAGCCGCGCTCCACGCGGATGCGGCCTGCCTGCACGCGGCGCTGAAGACGGGCGCGTTCGGGCGCGCGTTTCGATACAAGGGTGGTATCGGGATGGTCGACGAAGCGGATCTCTTGCAACAACTCAAGGCGGCAGCGGCGGCCTTGATCAACACCAATGCCTCGCGCGGCGAAGCGGCCTTGCGCAGCGAAAATAGGATGAGCCCATGATCGGAAGCGGATACAACAGCCCCGAGACCCCCGCAGGTCCGCGCGTTCGAATTTACGAGCTCGCCAAAGAGCTCTCGCTCGGCCACCGCGAGATGGTCGCCAAGGTGCGCTCGCTCGGCATCGAGGTCGCCAATCACATGTCGCACCTCGACCCGGCCGACGTCGAGCGCGTGCGGCGCGCCGTCACGCGGGAGCGCAAGGAGAGCACGACCGAGGAGCGCATCAACGACACCGTGATCCGCCGACGCTCGAAGTCGGTGGCGCCGGGCACGACGCCCGCCACTCGCCCCGCGGCCGTGGCCGCCGCGCCGGCGACGCGGACGGCCCCGCCGCCCGTCGCGGCGCGCGAGCCCGCCGTCGACGACGAAGAAGCCGCCCCGCCTCCCCGCGACGACATGCGACCCATGAGGCGCACGCTGCCGCTCGCGCCTGTCTCCGAGCCCGTGGTCGCGAAGCCCTCGGCGCCGGCCGTGCCTCCGGCCGCGCCCGCCCTCGAGGCGCGAAATTCGCAAAACTTGAAAGACGCGAAAGATGCGAAGGATGCGCAAGCAGCGCAAGAACCGGCCGACGAGCCCACTCCGCGCTCGACGAAGATCGTCGTCGAGACCCCGGCCCCGCCGCCGGCGCCCGGCCCGACCCTCCGTACGATTCCACAGCAAGTGGTCACGGGCTCCGCCGCGACGGGCGCCTTCATCCAGCTGCCGGGCCTGGCCCCGCGGGGCGAGGCCGGCGCCGCCGGCACGCCGCGCATCGAGATCCGCGATCGCGACGCCGAGCAACGCGCCCTCGGGCGCACCGGCCTCGTGAGCCGCGCGCCGGCCGGACGCGATCGCTTCGGCCGCCCCGCGCCCGCGGGCGGCGGCCCCGGCAACCGCTACGGCGGGCCGCCGCGCAAGCGCGTGGCCGCCGCCGGCAAGAAGCTCAAGCAGACGCAGATCACGACGCCCGCCGAGCACAAGCGCGTCATCCGCATGGGCGACACGATCGCCGTCTCCGATCTGGCTCAGAAGATGGCCATCAAGGGCAAGGAGATCATCAAGAAGCTCTGGGCGCTCGGCATGATGGGCGTCAACATCAACCAGGACGTCGATCTCGACACGGCGACGCTCATCGCGACCGAGTTCGGTTACCAGGTCGAGTCGACGGCGTTCAACGAGGATCAGATCCTCACGGGCGGCGAACCGGCCGACAACCCCGAGGACCTCGTGACGCGCGCGCCGGTCGTCACGATCATGGGCCACGTCGACCACGGCAAGACGTCGCTGCTGGACGCGATCCGCAAGGCCAACGTCGCCGGGGGCGAGGCGGGCGGCATCACGCAACACATAGGCGCCTACAAGGTCTCGAGCGACCGCGGCGACGTCGTCTTCCTCGACACGCCCGGCCACGAGGCCTTCACGGCCATGCGCGCGCGCGGCGCGCAGATGACGGACATCGTCGTGCTCGTCGTCGCCGCCGACGACGGCCCCATGCCCCAGACGGTCGAGGCCATCAATCACGCCAAGGAAGCCGGCGTCCCCATCGTCGTCGCCATCAACAAGATCGACAAGCCGGGCGCAAACCCCGACCAGATCCGCAACAAGCTCTCGGAGCACGGCCTCGTCTCGGAAGAGTGGGGCGGCGACACGATCTTCGTGAACGTCTCTGCCAAGACCAAGGAAGGTGTCGACAAGCTGCTCGAGATGCTGGCCCTGCAGGCCGAGGTGCTCGAGCTGCGCGCCAACCCCAACAAGGCCGCCAAGGGCCACGTCGTCGAGGCGCGCCTCGACCGCGCGCGCGGCCCCGTGTCGACGATCCTCGTCGAGGAGGGCACGCTCAAGCTCGGCGACCTGCTCGTCGCGGGCGAGTACTCGGGCAAGGTCCGCGCCATGCTCGGTGACAAGGGGCAATCCGTCACGGAGGCCGGTCCCTCGACGCCCGTCGAGGTCCTCGGCATCGACGGCGTGCCCGACGCGGGCGAGCTCTTCAACGTCGTCGACGACGAGAAGGCCGCCAAGTCGCTCGTCGAGCACCGCCACGACCAGCGCCGCAAGAAGGAGCTCGCGGGCTCCGGCAACCGCGTCTCCCTCGAGAACATCCTCGACAAGATCAAGTCGGGCGACGTCAAGGAGGTCAAGGTCGTCCTCAAGGCCGACGTGCAAGGCTCGATCGAGGCCATCGCCAACGCCCTCACGAAGCTGTCGACCGAGTCGGTCGGCGTCAACGTGATCTCCTCGGGAGTGGGCGGCATCACCGAGTCGGACGTCAGCCTCGCCAAGGCCTCGGCCGCCATCATCATCGGCTTCAACGTGCGCCCCGCGGGCAAGGCCCAGCAGCTCGCCGAGCAGGAGGGCGTCGACATCAAGCTCTACCAGGTCATCTACGACGCCATCGACGACGTCAAGAAGGCCATGGTGGGCATGCTCGCCCCGATCTCGCGCGAGAAGCTCATGGGCAAGGTCGAGGTGCGCCAGGTCTTCAACATCCCCAAGGCGGGCACGATCGCGGGCGCCTTCGTCATCGAGGGCAAGATCACGCGCAAGGCGCAGGTCCGGCTCGTGCGCGACTCGGTCGTCATCTACACGGGCAAGGTCGGCTCGCTGCGCCGCTTCAAGGACGACGCGAGCGAGGTCGCGCAGGGCTACGAGTGCGGCGTCGGCATCGAGGGCTACAACGACATCCGCGAGGGCGACATCATCGAGTCCTTCGAGATGGAGACCATCGCCCCGACGCTCGAGAATCCGACGGGGGAGCGCCGCTAGCGAGGAACTGCCCGTGACCGTCGGAATTGCCCGAGTCACGATCTTCGTGGCGGGCAGCCATTCATTGAAGGAAAAGCGTTCGGTCGTCCGTCGCGTCAAAGATCTCGTGCGCCAGAAGTTCAACGTCTCGATCGCCGAGGTGGGCAGCCTCGACGTGTGGCAGCGCGCCGTCGTCGGGCTCTCGCTCGTCGGCAACGAGCGGCGCTTCGTCGAGTCGGCGCTCGACCGGGTCCTGGCGTTCATTCGCTCGAATGCCGAGGTCCTCGGCGAGGAGAAAGAGCTCCAGTCGTTCAACGAGACCCTGGCGACGGGCGAGCCTCCCTACAAGCACTGGGAGCCGTAGCCTGAACCAGCGGCTCGAGCGCGTCGCGGGCGAGGTGCGCGCCGTCTTGGGCGAGGTGCTCGCGCGCGACGAGATCAAGGACCCGCGCGTGCGCGGCTCCGGCCTCATCACGGTGACACACGTGCGCGTCTCGGGCGACCTGCAACACGCGAAGGCGTTCTTTACCGTGCACGGCCTCGACGGGCCGGCGCTCGAGCGCGTGCGCGCCGGCCTCGATCACGCGAGCGGATACTTCCGCCACGCTATCGCGCGCCGCCTGCGCACGAGGGTCTCTCCCGCCGTCACCTTCGAGGTCGACCACGTCTTCGAGCAGGCGGCGCACATCGAGTCGATCCTGCACGACCTCGCGCCACCGGCCGTGCCCGCAGATCCGGACGGCGCCCACGAAGCGAGCGCCAAAGCCGACGGCGAAGAAGCCGACGACGACGAATGACGTCACGCCTCTCCGACGGCGTCCTCGTCGTCGACAAGCCGACGGGGCCGACGTCGTTCGATGTCGTGCGACGGATCAAGCGCGCGGCCCACATCAAGCGCATCGGCCACGGTGGCACGCTCGACCCGCTCGCCTCGGGCGTACTGCCCATCTGCGTGGGGGAGGGCACCAAGCTGGCGGCGTTCCTGCTCGACGCCGACAAGGAGTACGAGTTCACGCTCCGCTTCGGCGTCGAGACCGATACCTACGACGCGCAGGGCGCCGTCACGGCCCGCCACGATCCGTCCGTCGTCGAGGAGGGGCACGTTCGCGGCGCGCTCGCAGCCTTCACGGGGAGGATCGACCAGACGCCGCCGATCTACTCGGCGCTCAAGCGGGACGGACGGCCGCTCTACGCCTACGCGCGCGCCGGTGACACGGTCGAGATCGCGCCGCGCGCTGTCACCGTGCACGCGCTCGACTTGACGAGCTTCGACGGACCCGACGCCGTCGGGCTCCGCGTGCGCTGCTCGAAGGGCACCTACGTCCGCTCGCTCGCGTTCGACCTGGGCCGGCGGCTCGGCGTGGGCGCGCACGTCACGGCGCTGCGGCGCACGCGCTCCGGTCCCTTCGCCTCGGCGGCCGCCCTCCCGCTCGACGCCGTCCTCGCCGCGCTCGCCGCCGGCGGGCCGCTGCCCGTCATCGCGCCCGCCGACGCCTTGCCTCACTTGCCGCGCTGCTCGGTCGATGCCGTCGCGACGCGCCTCCTCGAGCAAGGTAAGCGCCTGCCATGGGACGCCCTCGAGGGCGCGCCGCCCGCCACGGCGCCCGAGGCGCTGCGCGTGCGCGTCGTGCGGCCGGACGGACGGCTCCTCGCCGTCGCCGAGCCACGCGCGGACGGCACCGTGAAAACGCTGCGCGTCTTCGGTCCCATGAGCGTTGCCGACCCTACAAAAAGCACTGAATCCGCGGGGATTCGTTGACTCCCCGCATCTTTTCTGGGATGTTTCGACCAACTCAAAAGCCAGCAAGAAGCCAAGCAGGAAGAAAGTAAGGGCTGAATCATGCCGCTCGCAGCAGAACGCAAAACCGCAGTCGTCCAGAAGTTCGCCCGCAAGCCGGGGGACACGGGCTCGCCCGAGGTCCAGATCGCGCTCCTCTCGGAGCGCATCACGTACCTCACTGAGCACTTCAAGGTCCACGCGAAGGATCACCACTCGCGCCGCGGCCTCCTCATGCTCGTCGGCCAGCGCCGCCGCCTGCTGGACTACCTCAAGTCCAAGAACCTCGACCGGTACCGCTCGGTCATCCAGTCGCTCGGGATCCGCAAGTAGCACAGAGATCGCGCCGCGCGATCTCCTGGTCGACTCGGCGCGAACAACCGGCGGGTGCGGCTCGAACGCCCCCGCCACATTGGGCTGCGGGTCCGGTATTCATCCTTTCTCTCTCCGCTCTAGATCGAGCTCGAGGGGTGAGACGAGGGATCGATTCGGAGCCCGCCGCCTCCTCAGTCAGCAAGGAGACAGCATGTTCGTACGTGAAGGTGTCAATTTCGGCGGTAAGGAGCTCACGATCGAGACCGGCCGCATGGCCAAGCAGGCGGACGGCGCCGTCGTCGTTCGCTACGGTGACACGATGGTGCTCGTCACGGCCGTGGCCGCGGGCAACATTCGGCCCGGCGTGGACTTCATGCCGCTCACGGTCGACTACCTCGAGAAGACGTCGGCCGCGGGTCGCATCCCGGGCGGATACTTCAAGCGCGAGGGCCGCATGACCGAGGTCGAGGTGCTCACCTCGCGCATCATCGACCGGCCGAGCCGGCCGCTCTTCCCCAAGGGGTGGCGCTTCGACACACAGGTCATCGCCATGGTCGTCTCGACCGACCGCGAGAACCCCTCGGACGTACTCGCCATGGTCGGCGCCTCCTGCGCGCTGCACATCAGTGACATTCCGTGGGCGGGACCCTACGCGGGCGTTCGCGTCGCGCGCATCGGTGGGCAGTTCATCGTCAACCCGACCTTCGCGCAACGCGCCGAGGCGGAGCTCGATCTCACGGTGGCCGCCAACCGCGACGCCATCGTCATGGTCGAGGGGAGCTGCGCCGAGGTCGGCGAGGACGTCATCGTCGACGCGCTCATGTTCGCGCACCAGGCGGCGCAGCCGCTGCTCGACCTTCAGGAGAAGCTGCGCGCCGCCGTGGGGAAGCCCAAGCGCGCGTTCATGCCGCCCCAGAAGGATCCGGCCATCGTCGCGCGCGTCAACGAGGTCGCGGGGCAGAAGATCTCCGCCGCCATGGCCATCCGCGACAAGCACGAGCGCTACGGCGCGCTCGACGCAGCGGGGGCGCAGACGATCGAGGCGCTCGCGGCGGACTTCCCCGAGCGCGCCGTCGAGATCAAGGAGGCCTACGAGTCCGCCAAGAAGAAGCACCTGCGCGAGCTCGTGCTCGACACGAAGCACCGCATCGACGGCCGCGGGACGAGCGACATCCGCGCCATCACCTGCGAGGTCGGCGTACTGCCGCGCCCGCACGGCTCGTCGCTGTTCACGCGGGGCGAGACGCAGGCCCTCGTCACGGTGACCCTCGGCACGAGCCAGGACACGCAGCACATCGAGGGTCTCACGGGCGACGTCGAGAAGCGCTTCCTCCTGCACTACAACTTCCCGCCCTTCTCGACGGGTGAGACGAAGCCGCTGCGCGGCGCGAGCCGCCGCGAGACGGGCCACGGCCACCTGGCCGAGCGCGCCCTCGCGCGCATCCTGCCTCCGGAGAAGGACTTCCCGTACGTCGTCCGCATTGTCTCGGAGATCCTCGAGTCGAACGGCAGCTCCTCGATGGCCTCGGTGTGCGGCGGCACGCTCGCCCTCATGGACGCCGGCATCCCCATCAAGACGCCCGTGGCCGGCATCGCCATGGGCCTCATCAAGGAGGGCGACCGCGTCGCCGTGCTGTCCGACATCCTCGGCGATGAGGATCACCTGGGCGACATGGACTTCAAGATTTGCGGCACGAAGGCCGGCGTCACGGCCGTGCAGATGGACATCAAGATCGACGGCCTCACCCGCGAGATCCTCGACACCGCCCTGCGCCAAGCCAAGGACGGTCGTCTCTTCATCCTCGGCGAAATGACGCAGGCCTTGGCGGCCCCGCGCGAGGAGATGTCCCAGTACGCGCCGCGCATCCACACGCTGCGGGTCAAGCCCGACCAGATCCGCGAGATCATCGGCCCGGGCGGCAAGACCATCCGCGGCATCACGGCGCAGACGGGCGTCGCCATCGAGGTCGAGGACGACGGCACGGTCCACATCGCGTCGCCCGACGGCATCGCCGTCCAGAAGGCCATCGACATCATCAAGGGCCTCACGACAGAGCCCGAGGTGGGCGAGTACTACATGGGCGTCGTCAAGCGCCTCGCCGAGTTCGGCGCCTTCGTCGAGATCCTCCCGGGGACGGACGGGCTCGTGCACATCAGCGAGCTCGACCAGAAGCGCGTGCAGACGGTGCAGGACATCTGTAAGGAGGGCGACGAGATGCTCGTCAAGGTCATCGCCATCGACCGCGCCACGGGCAAGATCCGCCTGTCGCGCCGGGCGACAATCGGCGAGAACCCCGACGTCGTCCACAACTTCCGCGCCGTCGCGTCGTAGACGGGCCGGCGATGGCGGACGCCCCGCGGGTCTTGTTCCGAAAGCTGCGCCCAGGGGCGCTCGCGCCGCGCTACATGTCAGCGGGCGCGGCGGGGCTTGATCTCGCGAGCGCCGCCGACGAGCCCGTCACAGTGGCGGTGGGCGGGCGCGTGGCCGTGCCCACGGGCCTGGCCTTCGAGATCCCGGCGGGGTTCGAGGGGCAGGTCCGGCCGCGCTCGGGCCTGGCGCGCATGGTGGGGCTCACGATCCTGAACGCGCCTGGCACGATCGACAGCGACTACCGCGGCGAGGTCCAGGTCTTGCTCGTCAATCTGGGCGACGCCCCGCACGTCATCCAACCGGGCGACCGCATCGCGCAGCTCGTCATCGCGCCCGTGAGCGTCGCCGAGCTCCAGGAGGCCACCGAGCTCGCCGAAACGTCACGCGGCGCCGGCGGCTTCGGCCACACGGGCTGAAGCCGCCCGTGACGGGATCGTTGCAAATTAGCTGTTGATCGCGGCCGCGGGTCGTGAATAACTATTCACGAAATGAATAAACAGTGTCGGGTGGGCATCGTTGGTGTCTCCGGGTATTCGGGGATCGAGACGGCGCGCCTCGTGGCGGCGCACCCGACGCTCGCGCTCGCGGCGGCCGTGAGCGACAAGTGGGCCGGCGCGGCCGTGGGCGCTCACCTGCCCGTCGCGGGCGCGGCGGCCGGCGTGAAGATCGTCGCACAGGCCGAGGCGGGCGCTTCGTTCGCCGGGGTAGAGCTGGTCTTCCTTTGCACGCCCGCCGAGGTGTCGATCGCGCTCGCGCCCGTGGCCCTCGCCGCCGGGTGCCGCGTCGTCGATCTCTCGGGGGGCTTCCGGCTCGCGCTCACGCTCTATCCGCGCTGGTACGGGTTCGAGCACCCATCGCCCGAATTGCTCGCGCGGGCCGTCTACTCGATGCCGGAGGCGGTCGCGTCGGGCGCCCTGCGCGACGCGAAGCTCGTCTCGAACCCCGGCTGTTACGCGACGGCGAGCACGCTGGGCGCGCTCGCGCTCCTGCGCGGCGGCGTCGTCGAGCGGGGCGGGCTCATCATCGACGCCGCGAGCGGGACGACGGGCGCGGGGAAGAAGGACACGGAGGACTTCTCGTTCTCGGAGGTCGACGGCGACTTCCGCGCCTACCGCGTGCTGAGCCACCAGCACACGCCCGAGATCGAGCGCGCGCTCGGCCTCGCGGGGCACGCCGCCGGCCCCGTGACCTTCACGCCGCACCTGCTGCCCACGCGGCGCGGGATCCTCGCGACGATCTACGGCCGCCTGCGGTCCGGCAAGACGGCCGCGGACGCCGCGGAAGCCGTGGCCGCCTTCGTCGCGGGCAAGCCGTTCCTGCGCGCCGCGAGGCCCGACGCGGTCCGCCTGCACCCGGTCATCGGCACGAACCGCGTGCTGCTGGGCGCCGACGCCGATCCTGAGCGCGGCGTCGCCGTGTGCTTCGTCGCCATCGACAACCTCGTCAAGGGCGCGGCGGGCCAGGCCGTGCAGAACGCCAACCTCATGCTCGGCCTCGCAGAGACCACGGGCCTCGACGCCCTCCACGGGAGCGCACCCTGATGTCCAAGTCCTTCGCCCCGCCCCTCGGTTTTCGCTTCGGCGCGACGCGCGCCGGCATCAAGCCGCAGTCCGACAAGCGCGACCTCGCCCTTATCGTGGCGGACGTCCCGTGCTCGGCCGCGGGCGTCTTCACGGTCAACCGGATGTGCGCCGCGCCCGTGACTTGGGGAGCGGCGCGGCTGCCAGCGCTCGGCCCGCAGGTCATCCTCGCCAACAGCGGCAACGCCAACGCGCTCACGGGGCCGGAGGGCGCCGCCGACGAGCGCGCCGTCGCGGGCGCCGTCGCCGCGGCGCTCGGCCTGCCGTCCGACGACGTCCTCACGGCCTCGACGGGCGCCATCGGGTCGCGCCTGCCCGTCGAGCTCATCCGGGCCGCCGTGCCCGCGCTGTGCGCGTCGCTTGGCGACGACGTCGTGGGCGCCGCCGAGGCCATTCGCACGACCGATCTGCGCACGAAGGTCGCCTTCCGCGAGCTCGAGGTGGGCGGGAAGGTCGTTCGGCTCGTTGCGATCGCCAAGGGTTCGGGGATGATCCACCCCCAGATGGCGACGATGCTCTGCTTCGTGACGACGGACGCCGCCATCGCGCCCGTGACGCTGCAGGCGTCCCTGTCGGCCGCCACCGAGGAGACGTTCAACACGATCACCGTCGACGGGGACATGTCGACGAACGACACCGTCATCGCGCTCGCCAACGGCCAGTCGGGCGCGCCGGCCATCGAGCACGGCGGCGCCGATTTCCGGCTCTTCGGCGCGACGCTCACGGAGCTGCTCGGCGAGCTCGCGCGCGCCATCGCCGCCGACGGCGAGGGCGCGACCAAGCTGCTCATCGTCGATGTCGAGGGCGCGCCCGACCGCGACATGGCGCGCGAGCTCGCGCGGGCCGTCGCGGGCGGCAGCCTCGTGAAGTCCGGGATCTTCGGCGGCGACCCGTCCTGGGGGCGCATCATGGCGGCGCTCGGCGCGCGCATCGGCGCCCGCGACTTCGCCCTCGATCCCGCGCGCGTCTCGCTCGACATTCAGGGCGTGCCCGTCTTCCAGAAGGGCCGCCCGATCGCCTTCGACACGGCCGAGCTCTCCGCCCGCATGCGGGGAAGCGAGATCGCCGTGCGCATCGACCTCGACGCGGGCCCGGTCAAGGCGCGCGCGCTCGGCTGCGACCTGACGTTCGACTACGTCAAGATCAACGCCGAATATTACGGCGGAGCGCCGGGCGGCGCGGCGACCGAGGTCGCGAAGCGCGGCCCCGGCGGCGTGAACCGGCCCCTCATTGTCGAGGCGCTGTCCTACATCCGGAAGTTCTCGGGCAAGCGCTGCGTCATCAAGTACGGCGGCGCAGCCATGATCGACCCGGCCTTGAAGCGCAGCTTCGCCGAGGAGGTCGTGCTGCTGCAGTCGGCCGGACTGCGGCCCGTGATCGTCCACGGCGGCGGCCCGGAGATCACGAAGACGCTCGAGCGGCTCGGCCGCAAGTCGGAGTTCGCCGACGGCCAGCGCATCACGGGCCTCGAGGAGGTCCGCGTCGTCGAGATGGTCCTCACTGGCAAGATCAACACGGAGATCGTCGGCCTGCTCAACACGCTGGGCGGCAACGCCATCGGCCTGTCGGGCAAGGACGGGCGGTTGCTCACAGCCTCGAAGCTCCAACCCGCGCCCGGCAAGCCCGATCTCGGCTTCGTGGGTGAGATCGACTCCGTGAACTCCGAGCTGCTCGACATGTTCCTCGAGCGCAGCTACATCCCCGTGATCTCCCCCGTGGGGTTCGGCCTCGACGGGGCCAGCTACAACATCAACGCCGACGTTGCGGCCGGCGAGATCGCGGCCGCCTGCGGCGCCGAGCGCCTTATTTTCCTCACGGACGTCGCGGGCATCCTCGACGGCGAGGGCAACCTCATCTCCGAGATCAGCAAGGCCGACCTCGAGGCCATGCTCGGCCACGCTGGCGCCATCAGGGGCGGCATGAACGTCAAGGCGCAGGCCATCCTCACGGCGCTCGCCGACGGCGTCAAGGCCGTGCACATCGTCGACGGGCGCGTGCCGCACAGCGTGCTCGCCGAGCTCTTCACCGATCGCGGCGTGGGGACGCTCGTCACCTGATGGCGCGCACGGGCGCCACGCCGGCTCGAACGGCTTCGCGGCGCGATGCCATCCGCGAGATCCTCGCGCGCGGCCCGGTGCCCAGCCAGGACGAGCTGCAGCGGCACCTGCGCGCGCGCGGCATCCGCGCCGCGCAGGCGACGCTCTCGCGCGATCTCGCGGCGCTCGGCGTGCGCCGCGGCTCGGGGCCCGCGGGACCGCGCTACGTCATCGAGAACGACGCGGGCGGTTTGCCCATCGAGCCCGTCCGCCGCCTCGCCGAGTCGGTCGAGACGAACGGCCTCATGGTGGTCGTGCGCACGAAGGCCAGCGCGGCCGGGGCGGTGGCGCGCGCCCTCGACGACGCCCACCTGCCCGACGTGCTCGGCACGCTCGCGGGCGACGACACGATCTTCGTCGTGCCCGGCAGCGCGCGCGGCGCCGTGAAGCTCGTCAAGCACCTGCGCGCCTTGCTCGGCGTCTGACGCGCGTGCCGGCGGCGCGGCGCCCATGCTAGATCGTTGCCCATGCCGAAGGCGATGGTCGTTCACGATGTTGGCGGACCCGAGAAGCTCTCGTGGGAGGACGTTCCCACGCCGAATGCGGGTCCGGGGGAGGCCTGCGTTCGCCAGACGGCGATCGGCCTCAACTTCGTCGACGTCTACAACCGCACGGGCGTCTACAAGCTCCCACTGCCGTTCGTCGTCGGTCAAGAGGGCGCGGGCGTCG
>DATKFB010000567.1:0-4919 GCA_035544435.1 Polyangia bacterium | reverse complement strand
ATGGTGCCGCTCGAGGGGCTCGTCGACGCGGGCGCCGAGAGCGACAAGCTCGAGAAGGAGCTCGCGAAGCTCCTGAGCGACCGCGACTACCTCGTGAAGAAGCACGCCAACCCGAAGTTCCTCGAGCGCGCGCCGCTCGAGGTGCTCGACAAGGATCGCGCGCGTCTCGCCGAGCTCAACGCCGCCGTCGACCGGCTCGAGGCGGCGCTCATGAGGCTCGGACCCAAGAAGAAGAACTGATTCATCGAGGAGGTGGGATAACGGCGTTCAAGCAGGACATCCGGTTCACCCGCTCCGGGGACGGCACGCGGCTCGCCTACGCCGTGCACGGCGGAGGGTTACCCGCTCGTCCGCGCGGCCCACTGGCTCACGAACATCGGCGAGAATTGGCAGACGCCGGTGTGGCGCCCCTGGTTCGACGCACTCGGCGCCCGCTATCGGTTCTATCGCTACGAATCGCGCGGCTGCGGCCAGTCCGATCGCGGGGCGACCGAAGCCTCGCTCGACGCGCTCGTAGCCGATCTCGAGGCGGTCGTCGACGCCGCGAAGCTCGAGCGCTTCGCGTTGCTCGGGACGTCGCAAGGGGGGCGCTCTCTCAATCGCGAACGCCGTCCGTCACCCCGAGCGGGTGAGGCACACGTGCTCCTCGGCGCGTTCGCGCGCGGCCCGATGCGCCGAGGCCCGACCGCCGAGGCGAAGGCAGGCCTCGAGGCCGCGATCAAGATAATCGAGGTCGGGTGGGGGCAAGACAACCCGGCATACCACCAGCTCTTCACGAGCCTCATGTTCCCGGGCGCCAAGGCCCCGCGCCAGCTGCTCGCGTTGCTCGAGCGGCGCAACCGCTCGCGGGCTCGGACGCTCGTCCTGCCGAGCCAGTACCTGGAGATCGTAATCGAGAAGGTATAACGCCCCGCGGGGACGTCACTCGGACGGCGGGATGACGTCGTCGGCGCCGCCCCGCGGGCGCACGGGCTCGTCGAAAGACGCGCCCGACTTGGCGTGCCTGCCAGAGCGCTTCTTAGGCGCGGGCTTGGCCGCGGGGGCCGGGGCCAAGGCGGCTGACGCCGGCTCGAGAGCGGGTGCGGGCGGTTCGGCGGAGGGCGTCGGCGTCGGCGCGGCCTTCGCGAAGAGACCTTGAACCAAGGGCTCGACGTAAGGTCGGACGTAAGGCCGCCAGGCCTTGGCACCCGCGCCGGCGACGGCCGCGAGGACGATGAGCGCGATGACGGCCTTGGCTCGGCCTTTCTGCTTTTGTTGCAGGAGGCGCGACTGCTCGGCGCGCACGGCGCCGTCGAGGGCGCCGCTCGTGAGGATGCTGCGCGACGAGCGCGTGCGGTCCGGGTTCGAGATCTCCTGCGTCGAAGATCGAACCGACGACATCGAGCCTGTGAGCGGCCCGCCGGCGATGGGCGCGGACGGCGCGACCTCGTCGACGACGACGAGCGGCTCGTCGCCTTCGTCCTTGAAGAGGCCGCGCAAGAGCTTGGCGAGATCGCGGCTCGAGTGGCGCGCCGCGATCATAGTGCGCTCGAGGTCGTTGGCCATGGCCGTCGCCGATTGATAGCGCTGCGTGGGATCGACCTCGAGCGCCTTCATGACGATGCGGTCGAGCTCCCGCGGCACGGAGGCGTTGACCGAGGAGGGCGGGGGGATGGGCGCCGCGAGGAGCTGCCGCATCTTCGCGACGTCGTTCTTGGCCTGAAAGAGCCGCACGCCGGTCATCATCTCGTGCATGACGACGCCTAGCGCGAAGAGGTCGATACGATGATCGAACGGCTGCATGTTGACCTGCTCGGGCGCGAGGTACGCGACCTTGCCCTTGATGAGGCCCTTCTTGGCCTCCTCCTCGGCGAAGGAGGCCGCGCGCGCGATGCCGAAGTCGAGGATCTTCACGGCGCCGTTGAAGGCCAGCATGATGTTCGTCGGCGAGACATCCTGGTGCACGATCTCGAGCGACGCGCCGTCGGGACCGGTCAGCGTGTGCGCGTAATCGAGGCCCGTGCAGACCTGCCTCGCGATGTCGGCGATCACCATGAACGGCATCGCCCGCTGCCCCTTCCTGAGCTTCGTGAGCGCCTCGCGCAGCGTGACGCCGTCGACGCCTTCCATGGCGATGAAGTACGTCCCCTCGGCCTCGCCGAACTCGAAGGTCTGCACGATGTTGGGGTGCACGAGCAGCGCCGAGATCTTCGCCTCACGAATGAACATCTTCGTGAACTCAGCGTTGCCCGACAGCTGCGGCAGGATGCGCTTGACGACGAGCTCGCGCTCCCAGCCCTGCGGCCCCTTGACGACGGCGCGAAAGACTTCGGCCATGCCTCCGACGCCGATCCGCCCCGTGAGGCGGAAGCGGCCGTAGGTGGTCGGCATCTCGCCCGCGCCCGCGGGCCTAGCCGTCTCGGCAGGGGCCATTGTTGTCTCCCATCGTCAACAAAGCGCCGTCAGCTGAGCATCTAGCATACACGGCCGGGCGCAAACTCGCCTGGTGAGCCGGTGTAAGAGCGGGACTTACGTGGCGTTTCGAAGCGCGAAGTGGCTGATGAGCTCCTCGCCGGCGGCGCGCACGGCGCTGTCGAGGACCTCGAGCTCGAGGTGGGCCTCGGCGGGCGGCCTGGACCGTCGCGGGCTCTTGAACGTCGCCTGACCGGTCGTCATGGCGAGCATCGTCCCCGACTGCCGGGCACTCAAGATGAGGCGCACTGAGCAGGAGATCTCGAGCGCGTCGGCGCTCGTGACGATCTCGAGCGCGTCGATGCTGCCGTCGACGAGATAGCCGTGAGGCGAATTGAGGACGCGACCCTCGACGAGCACGCGCAGCTGGCGGGCCACGTGCTCCCGCATGCGCGCCCGCATCGCGTCCGTGGCGGCCGCCGCGCGCGCGCCCATGGTCTGCACCTCGAGGGAGGGGGCGGCCACCGCCGCCGCGCGAACACGGGCCACGACGCGGCGCCCGCCGCCGCGCCGCGCCGCGGACGCGCCCGGCGGAGGCGTGAAGGCCAGTAGCGCGAAGGCGCAGGCGAGTTTGCGGGGGAGCGAGGCGGCGCGCACGGGGGTTCATCGAGCGTAATGACCGCCGCGAACGGGCGCAAAAAACAGATCGAAAAACGACGCGGGTCGTCGAACGCGGCTCAGCGCGCCGGGCCCGTGTCGATCCAGCTCGCAATGGCCCGCAGCTCGGCGTCGGTCAGCGGCGCGCCCGGCGGATCGCGCTGACCGAGCGTCGTGGGCGCGGGGCGATCGGGCGTGTCGCCCGGCAGGAGCTTGCGCAGCAAGTAGCTGCGCGCGGCGTCGCGCGGCTCGACGAGGTTGAGGCGGCTCACCTGGCGCGACGGCACGTCGAGGACCGCGTCGACGAGGTCGGCGTCGCAGAGCGACAGCCCCACGGCCGGGCTCGCGAGGCACCCGCCGCCGTCGTCCGCCGTCGCGCGGTGGCATCCGGCGCCCGCGCACCGCGCGGCGAAGATCGGCTGCACCGCCGCGTACGGCGTCGGCGTCTCGGGCGGGACGGCCGCGGGCGCCGCGAGCGCCGTGCGGAACGAGTGCTGCTCGGGCGCGGCGGCGCACCCCTGCAGCGACGTGAGCCCGGCCCGCACGTTCACGTCGTAGCCGAGGTCGGCGCGCCAGCCTCCGGAGGGAGCGTAGGTGACGGTCTTGTCGATGAGGTCGACCCGGATCGCGCCGGGGTGATAGAAGGCGCCCGTCGTCACGATGATCCCGTTGAGGTCCGCGGTGTCGGGATCGGGGTAGGCGTCGAAGCGGATGCGGACGGCCGTGCCACGCGCGACGCTCTGGGCGCCCGCGGCCGGCGTCCACTCGAGGGGCCGCAGGGGCGCGCAGCTGCCGCTGTAGGGCTGGCTGTCGCCGGGGGCGCTGCAGGCCGTGGCGACGAGGCCGGCGAGCGCGAAGGCCAGCGCGGCGGCGTCCGCGCGCGCCGCGGGACCGCCGACGCGCGCCGGGAAGCCCTCCGCTCTCGCTGAAGAGCCCTCAGCTCTCGCTGTACAAACGGATCTGCTCGCGCACGACCTCGTCGCTGAGGCCCGTGCGCAGGTAGTCCTGGAGGCAGTCCGCGAGCGTGACAATCATGTCCTCCACGCCGCGGTCTTCGACGAGCTTGGCGAGGAGCTTGCGGCCCTCGGGGCCGTCGTCCTCCCGCAGGAAATCGCGAACCATGTCGAGCGTGAGGTCACCGGAGAAGTCAAGTATCGCGTGATCGAGCAGGTAAGCGATAAGTTGTTTCACCGGGACACCTCCAAGGACCTGTTGGGAAAAAAGACGGGGTTGCTCATATCGCGGATAAACTCACGGCGCAAGGTTTGAGGACGATTGATTAAATGGCGCCCGTGGGCGCTGGTCCGCATCGAGTCGCGCGTCCGCGACGCGGCAGACGCGCGCATGATTGACCGCATCGCCGCGAGTTGGTACGGTCCGCGTGCTTTGCGCCCTCACCGCTACCTTCCGACAGGGGCGTTGGCGCTTGGCGGCGCGTTGGCGTTGGTGGCGTCGCTGACCGCTTCCGTCTCCGGCTGCGGCCCCATCGAGTACATCAATCAGGTGGGCGTCAAGGCGGCCGGCGCTGTCTCGGCGGCCAAGCTCGCGCAGGCCGACCGGTACGCCCCCTACGAGTACACGGCGGCCGAGGAGTACTTGCACAAGGCGCGCGAAGAGGCCGGGTACGCGGAGTACGAGGACGCCATCGAGTTCGGACGCAAGGCCGAGGAGCTCGCCAACAGAGGCCGCGCCATCGCGGTCGCGAAGCTCTCGGAGAGCGCGGGCGCGTCGTCAGCCGCGACGCCGGCCACCGAGGCGCGCACGCCCGCGCCCAGCGAGCGGCCCGAGGACCAAGCACCGAAATGAGCCGGCGCGTGAATCGATGGGCCGCACCGGTCGTCGTCGCGCTGACGGCCACCGTCGCGGGTTGC
>DATKFB010000566.1:0-3933 GCA_035544435.1 Polyangia bacterium | reverse complement strand
ACATGGGCGCGGCCTGGCTCTTGCCGCGCATGGTGGGCCTCGCGCGCGCCACCGAGCTGCTCATGCTCGGCCACGTCATCGACGGCGAAGTCGCGAACCGCTTCGGCCTCATCAACTACTACGTGCCGCACGCGGAGCTCGCGACGACGGCGCGCGTCCTCGCGGCGAAGCTCGCGGCTGGGCCGACGGACGCGCACGCCGTCACGAAGCGCATGCTCAACCGCGAGGCGCACCTCGACCTCCGGTCCGCCATCGAGGCCGAGGCGCTCGCGCAGGCCGAGTGCCTGCGATCGGAGGCGTTCCGAAGAGCGGCGCGGCGCCAGAACGGCGGCTAAACGATGCGCCCGTTCACCGACGATCGCCACGACCGGCTGCGCGACAAGCTCGAGGAGCTCGCGTGCAGGCTGTCGCCGCGCGCGGCGCCCGACGACGCCGCGCGGTTCCTGGCCGAGGCAGGCGCGCTCAAGCTCTGCGTCCCGTCGAGCTACGGCGGCGTCGCCGACGACGTCTCGCCGCTCGCGCTCGTCGTCGCGCGCGAGGTGCTCGCGGGCACGGCGGCCGATTGCGACGCCGCGCTCGCCGTGCAGACGCTCGCCGCGCTGCCCATCTCCTGGGCGGGGACGAAGGAGCAGCGGGAGCGCTGGCTGCCGGCCCTCGCGCGCGGTGAGGCGCTGGGCGGCTTCGCGCTCACCGAGCGAGACTCCGGCTCCGACGTCGGCGCACTCGCGACGACGGCGAGCCACGAGGGCGACGGCTATCGGCTCGACGGTGAGAAGGTCCTCATCTCGGGCGCGATCGCCGCCACGGTGCTCGTCGTGTTCGCGCGCACGGGCGAGCGCGGCGCCAAGCGCGCGGTCTCGGCGTTCGTCGTCCCCAAGCCGACGCCCGGGCTCTCGTTTGCGGCCACGCCGAACCTCGGCGAGCACGAGCTCGCGAACGTGCGCCTCGAGGGCGTGCGCGTCCCGGCGTCGGCGCGCCTCGGCGAGGAAGGCGACGGCGTCGCGCTCGCGCTGCGCACGCTCGAGCTCATGCGTCCCACCGTGGGCGCCGCGGCCTGCGGCATGGCGGCGCGCGCGCTCGCCGAGACGCGCGCGCTCGTGCGCGAGCGCCGGCGCGGCGGCGTCACGCTCGCCGAGCACGAGAGCGTGCGCGGCAAGCTCGCCGAGATGGCGACGGATCTCGAGGCCGCGCGGCTCCTGACCTATCGCGCGGCGTGGCTGCGCGAGACGACGACCTCCGAGACGCGCCTCGACGGCCCGTCTTCGATGGCCAAGCTGTTCGCGACCGAGGCGGCCGGACGCATCGTCGACGCGGCCGTGCAGCTCCACGGCGGGACGGGCGTCCTGCGGGGCGTCGTCGTCGAGCGCCTCTATCGCGAGGTCCGCGCGCTGCGCATCTACGAGGGCACGAGCGAGATCCAGAAGCTCATCATCGCGCGCGACCTGCTCTGAGCCGCCAGCGCCGCTACGGCGCTACTGATTGACGAGCGTGTCGAGCTGCATGGCCAGCGAGCCGCCTTCGTCCATGAGCGAGAACGTGTGCGGCAGCTTCGTGATGTCGATCGCTGGGAACGGATCGGGCAACGCGTCCGAGGTCAGCAGGGCGCCAGAGCTGTTGACGGCGATGAAGAGCTTGAGCGCGGGCGCGTCCACGTCGTCCAGCTTCATGATGCGCACGACCGCGTCGCCCTGCGGGCCGTCGAGGAAGCGAAACGCGTCGGGGGTCAGATCCTCCGTGACGACCGTCTTGGACGCGTTTAGGCTCAATCCCTGCGTTTGGTTCGCCGCTCGAGACGACGTCAGGGGGCGACGGTCGACGCGTTCAGCGCTTCGAGGAGGATCCGCCTGAACACGACCACCGTAGGCTGCCAGTCTCCATCCATCGCCGCACGCCCAATGGCCCCATAACCTCCGTCGGGTCTCGGGCGGATACGAATCAGGGGCGGAAGGCCGTAACGCATGAACACGAAATTGGCCCAGAACCGGGCGGTCCGGCCATTTCCGTTCGCGAACGGATGGATCCTGACCCACTCGCCGTGAGCCCAAGCGCTCAATCGGATCACGGCGGCGAGCCCGTCGGCATCCAGCTCCGAGCCAGCAGGATAGCGAGCATCGAGTGCCTCGACGGCCCTCTTGAGCTTCCGCTCGAAGACGGCGAGTTGCTGGGCGACGTCGCCGGGCGGTGTTCCAGTCTTGTCTTCAACTCGAACCTCGACCTTTTCGACTCCATGCTCGCCTCGGAACCGACCGACGAATGCTTTGTCGGGGACGTCCAACTCGGCCATCGCTTCCTTCTGCCACTTTCGAGCTGCCTCTACGGATGGAGGGTCCCGCCGAAAGGCGCTATCGCGAACTTGTCGGAGGACGCGGACGAGATTCGCTCGGAGTTCTTTGCTGTCTTCGTCCCAATCAGCCACGAAGGAGCTCTTGAACGATCCTCTCAGCAGGGCCGGCAGTCGAGGTCGTCATCTTGCCTTCCACCGGATCGTTTCTGCCGAGACTGGCCTCCGCTTCGACGAACTGCGCGATGGCACCTTCGAAATTCGGGTCCCGAGCACGTAGTGCCTTGGCACTCTCGAGCGCTCGCTCGAGGTCGGCTCCTACCTCCGCGGCTCGCTGATCGATGAATCGTTCGACTGCCTCGTTGACCAACTGATTGACCGGCCTCTTGACCAGCCGGCGAAGGCCATCTAGGCGGACCTTGAGCTTCGGATCCAATCGGATCGTGGTCGCGGTCGGTGCCTTATGGAGGATGGGGCGGCTCGAATGTTCCGTCGGTGCCTGTCGTCTCCCGGTTGCCATGCTCAGAGCGTAGCACGGGCCGTGATGTCAAATTTATATTTTGACGTCATATCAATTTTAATATATAAAATCCATGACTTATATTTGTTATGTGTCAACAAATCCGGCCATCACGAGCGAAGTTGGCTCAGATCTCTACGTGAAACGCGGGCTCGAATGCCTCGAGGCTCCGGACCTCGTTCGGGTACCCCAGCGGATTGGCGACGACGCGGGTCTCGCCGAGCAGGTAGTCACAGCGGTCGTGCGTGTGCGCGTGAATCCAGAGCCTCGGCTGAAGCTCCCGCAGGTACGACGTCATGTCGCAGACGAAGAACCGATCGAACGGCCCGAGCCCGCGACGTGGGGGGTCGCGACGGCGAGCGAGAACGCGGTCATGCCCGCGCGCCAATACTTCCCGCGCTTGGGATCAGCCGGCTCGTCGTCGACGGAACGCAGGTCGTAAGTGAAGCTGCCGATCACGCGCGTAAGGCGGGCCTAGCCGTCGAGGCCGAGGGCCGTGCCCGCCACGATGATGACCTTGCCCGTGAAGACGGACCGTCACGAGCCTCGGCGCCGCCTCGGCCTCGGCGCCCGCGTCGGTCAGGGCGACCGCGACGACGTCGGCGGCCGCGTCGGCTGCGCCGTCCGTCGCGTCGGCGTCCCCGATGTCGGCGCCGTCGCCAGACGACGCGGGCGTTGCCTCGGACGCAAGGTCGCCCGCGGCGGCGTCGGCGCTCGGGACGTCGGTCCCGCTTCCCATCGCCTCCATCGGGCGATCGGCTACATGGCTCGCGTCGTCGGCAGCAACCTGACCTGTCCCTTTGCCACCACCGCCTCCCCCGCAACCCTGCGCCAAGGTGAGCGCGCAGACGCCGAGCACACGCCGCATGCTTCCACGCGCGGCCGCGCGTAATCCCCGATCCATGCGCATGGTTCGCGGCTCCAGCGCCTGTATACTCCCGACTCGCCCGATGGCTGAAGGACGCGCGTGAAGATCCTGCCCAGAGCGATCTCGATCGCTTCTATCCTGCTCGGCCTGTTCCTCGTGAGCCGAACCTCCATTCTCGAGAGCAAGTACGCCTCGGCCATGCCGCGCGGCCGCGACACCGTGGCGGGTCGCATCACGCCCGTGGTCGTCAGTCACGAGACGCGC
>DATKFB010000565.1:0-6763 GCA_035544435.1 Polyangia bacterium | reverse complement strand
GGCGCGAGTCCTCGAGCGCCGAGAGCACGCGCGGCACGAGCACGCGCATGTCGATGACGTTGGCCAGGTCGGCGCGCAGCGTCTCGATGCGCCGCGACAGCTCGTACTTCTCCTGGAACATCCAGCGATTGATGGCGCCCTCGACCCGGCCGCGAAGCGGCTCGATGAGGATGACGATCGTCGCCGAGGCCAGCAGCGAGTTGAAGAAGAAGAGCCCGTGCTCCTCGCTGCCCACCCAGCTCACGAGCAGGCCATAAATGAGCGAGAGGATGAAGACGAGCGTGCCGAGCACGACCATGCGTCCGAGCAGCTCGTTGAGATCGAGCAGGCGGTATCGAACGAGGTTCTGCGAAAGGAAGTAGAGGTAGACGATGATGAAGGCGCTCCCGAAGCTCGGGCCGCGCGGGACCGACTCGAGGAGCACGGACGTCACCGTGGCGAACCCGCCCACGAGCAGATAGAGAAGGCGCGTCTTCTCGACGCGCGAGGGCGTCGCGCGGTAGCGCTTGTAGAGATAGAAGACCGAGAGGTAGAGGCCCGCGAACACATAGGTGAGGAAGGCGACGCCAAACCAGGTCGTCGTGTGCAGCGGCTCGATGAAGCGCGAGAAGAAGAGCGCCGTGTAGAGCACGACGGCGCCGACGACGGTGGAGCGCGACAGCGGCGGCGGCCCCGCCTCGTCGCCGAGGAAGGCCTGGAAGAACCGCTGCGCCGTCGCGGGCAACGAGACGGCCACGAGGAGCGCGAGCCAGCCGAGGAGTGGCGATTCGAAGCGCTTGGCGAAGAACGAGATGAGGCAGAACGCCGCGATGTTGAAGGAGAGCGTCGCGAACAGCACGTGGGCACGCCGCCGGGGCTCGCGCAGCAGCACCGAGCCGCCGATCGCGAAGCTCACGATGGCTGCGACGAGCGCTGAGACGGGCTGAAGGCTCACGGCGGGGCGATTTTAGCCCAGAAACAGCCCCCGTCGCTGCGCGGTGATGCGGCGCGCTCTTTTGCGGAGCGAGAGCCAGCCTGCTACATTTTATTGACCGGCCCCTCGATGACGAACACTGCGGTCCTGGTTCTCAACCGGCACTACCAGCCCATCCACGTCACGAACGTCCGACGGGCCTTTTCGCTGTTGTATTCGGGCGTGGCCCGCGTCGTCGACCTCGAGTTCAAGACCTTCGACTTCGAGAGCTGGGCGCAGCTGTCGGCCGAGGTGGGCGACCACGACGTCATCCGTACGGTGACGCGCGCCATCCGCGTGCCGCGCGTCATCGTGCTGCAGCTTTACGATCGCATCCCGCGTACGAAGGTGCGCTTCTCGCGCCACAACATCTACATGCGCGACGGCAACACCTGCCAGTACTGCGGGGAGGAGCTGCCGCGCATCGACCTCAACCTCGACCACGTCGTGCCGCGCGCCCAGGGCGGCCGCACGACCTGGGAGAACGTCGTTTGCTGCTGCATCGACTGTAACCTCACGAAGGGCGCGCGCACGCCCGAGCAGGCGCACATGAAGCTGCTCAAAGTGCCGATGCGGCCGCGCTGGACGCCGACCTTCCGCACGAACGGCGGCAAGGTCAGGTACCGCGAGTGGCTGCCGTTCCTGGGCGTCGCCGACGCGTCGTACTGGAACGTCGAGCTCAAAGACTGAGCCGCCGCCCGGGGCACGGCTTGACCCCCCGCGAAGGCCTTGGTGTACTCGCGACATGTTGGGGCGGGCGTGAGGCAAATTGTCGCGGGGGCCGCGCGGGCGCGGCGCGGCCGCCTCGCGGTCGCCGTGGCGGCCCTCGCACTCGGCGCGGGCGCCTCCGCCTCGAGCGCCTCCGGCGGGGCCGAGCCGGCACCGCACGGGCGCACGCTCGTCGCGCCGCTGTCGCGCGAGGTCGATCTCGGGGTGTCGGCTTTTCTGCTGCGCGTGCTCCGGGAGGCCGGGCGGGACGACCTCGTCGTGCTCGACATCGACACGTTCGGCGGGCGCATTGACGCCGCCGTGCAGATCCGCGACGCGCTGCTCGCGTCGCCCGCGAAGACCGTCGCGTTCGTCGACCACCGCGCCATCTCGGCCGGCGCGCTCGTCGCGCTCGCGACGGACACGATCGTCATGGCGCACGGCGCGACGATCGGCGCCGCCACGCCCGTCGAGATCCAAGGCGGCAAGATGCAGCCCGTCGAGGCCAAGGTCATCTCTTACTTTCGCAAGGAGATGAAGGCCACGGCCGAGGCCAAGGGCAGACGCGGTGATCTCGCGGAGGCCATGGTCGACGCCCAGGTCGAGATCCCCGGCCTCGACGGCAAGGACACGACCCTCACGCTGACGACCGCCGAGGCGCTCAAGTTCGAGCTCGCCGCGTTCGAGGCGACGTCCCTCGGAGACCTTTGCGCGCGGCTGCATCGGCCGCTGCTATCGGTCGTCCGCGTGGCACCGAACTGGGCGGAGAGCCTGGCGCGCTTTCTCGCGGGCAGCGCCGTGTCGTCGCTGCTCATGACGCTGGGGATGCTGGGCATCATGATCGAGCTGTGGGCACCGGGCCACCTAGTGTCCGGTCTCATCGGCCTCGCCTGCCTGCTGCTCTTCACGTTCGGGCAGTACGTCGTGAACCTCGCCGGGTGGGAGACGTTGATTCTGTTCGGCGCGGGGGCCGCCCTCGTCGCGGTCGAGCTGCTCTTCTTCCCCGGCCACGGCGTCATGGTCGTCCTCGGCGTCATCTTGGTGGTGGTCGCGCTCACGGAGTCGATGGTGGACGTCAAGCACGTGCCGCTCGGGATCTCCTGGTCGCTCGGCTGGCTGCCGTCGGCCCTCACGCGCGGGTTTGGCTCGCTCCTCGCGGCCGGCGTCGCCCTGGGTTTTCTCTCGCGCTTCCTACCGCGCTCGCGCCTCGGCCGCGCGCTCATCCTGAACGACACCGTGGGCGCGCCCGCGACGACGTCGGCGTCGCTCTTGGGCCGCGCGGGTGTGGCCGAGACGGCGCTGCGGCCCACGGGCAAGGCCGTCGTCGACGGGCGCCGCCTCGACGTCGTGAGCGAGGGCGACTTCGTCGAGCAAGGCGCGGCCATCGAGGTCATCGAGGTGGCCGGCCCTCGCATCGTCGTCCGTCGCAAGCAGTAGGCACCGAGCTCAAGGAGACCCATGAATCTTGGTCAAGTCGTGATCGTCGGCGGGGGCGTCCTCGCGCTCATCGTGTTCTTCACGATCCTGTCGATCGTCCCGCTCGGTCTGTGGATCACGGCCAAGACGGCCGGCGCCGGGGTCGCCATGATGCAGCTCGTAGCCATGCGCCTGCGCAAGGTGCCGCCGCCTCTCATCGTCAACTCGCGCATCAACGCGCTCAAGGCCGGCCTCAACCTCACGACCGATCAGCTCGAGGCGCACTACCTCGCGCGCGGTCACGTCGAGCTCGTCGTCCAGGCGCTCATCTCGGCAGCCAAGGCCGGCATCCCGCTCGACTTCGATCGCGCGGCCGCCATCGACCTGGCGGGCCGGCACGTCCTCGAGGCGGTCCAGATGAGCGTCAACCCGCGCGTCATCACGACGCCCAAGATCCCGGGCGTCGCCAAGGACGGCATCCAGCTGCTCGCGGTGGCGCGCATCACGGTGCGTACCAACCTCGACCGCATCGTGGGCGGCGCCGGCGAGGAGACAATCCTCGCGCGCGTGGGCGAGGGCGTCGTCTCGACGATCGGCGCGGCGCACGATTACAAGCTCGTGCTCGAGAACCCCGATTCGATCTCGAAGACGGTGCTCAAGAAGGCCCTCGACGCCGGCACGGCCTTCGAGATCCTCTCGATCGACATCGCCGACGTCGAGGTCGGAGCGAACGTAGGCGCGAAGCTGCAGGCCGAGCAGGCGGAGGCCTCGAAGCTCGTCTCACAGGCCCAGGCCGAGAGCCGGCGCGCGAGCGCCGTGGCCCTCGAGCAAGAGATGAAGGCCAAGGTGCAGGAGATGCGCGCCAAGCTCGTCGAGGCCGAGGCGCTCGTTCCGACGGCCATGGCCGAGGCGCTGCGGGCCGGGCGCCTCGGCGTCATGGACTACTACCAGATGAAGAACGTCGTCGCCGACACGGACATGCGCGCGTCGTTCGCCGACATGAGCGGCGGCAAGGGAACGAAAAGTGGCGGCGAGGTCTGACGGTCCGCCGGGCGAGCTGCCCATGCTGCGTCCCCCGCTATGGTTCCTCGCGGATCGGGAGGCGTTCGTGCGCCGATTCGCCTTGCGCACGCTGCTGCGGCCTTCGCCCTTCCGGCGCGGCCCCCTCCCGCGCGCGCTCAAACGTTAGCGCGCGGCTCGTGAGCGCATCATGAACGAGCTTCGCCTCTTCTTCTTGGTCGTGCGCGGGATCGTCAAGCTCATCTACCTGCTCCTGCGCGGGGTGGTGCGCCTCGTCGCGCGGATCATGCGAGCGCTCGTCGGGCGCAACGCGCCGCCGCAGGCGCCCTCCCCGCATCCCGGGCTCGCGCAGCTAGGCCAGGCCACGGCGGCGACGGGGACCGCGCCCGAGCGCGCGGCCATCGAGCGTCTCGCGGCCGAACTGGGCGAGCTCGCGAAGGGGGCGCGCGCCCTCGAGGCGCGATGCACCGCCGCTCCCCTCTGCGCGCCGCTCTTGCGGACGCTGCGGGACTTCGCGCTGCCGAAGCTCGCGGAGCTGCAGGCCGACACGCGGCGCGCCACGCCCGCCACGGCGTTGCGGCCGCTCGTCTTCGCGGCCGCCTACCTCGACGCGCTCCTGGGCGTCATCTCACGCATGGCTGACCAGCGCGGCGACCCGAGCCTCGCCGAGCTCATCGACGACGCCGACGCGCTCGCCGAGGCGTGTTACCGCCCCGTCGTCGACTACTGCCGCATCAACGCCGTGCCGCTCAGCTCCGATCGGGCGGCGGCCGTCTTCGGCGATGACTGCTCGCCCTGGCTCGCGCGCGTCGATGACCCGACGGGCCTGGCCATCCTGCACCTGCCGTGGAAGTGGCTGGCGGAGGTCCACCGCTGGCCCGCGATCGGCCACGAGGTGGGTCACGACTTCTACGACAGCGTCGCGGGTCTGGATGACGAGCTCTTGCGCCGGCATGGTCTCGGCGCCGTCGCCGGCGACGCGCACGTTCTCGACGGCAGCGAAGGCGTCGCCCTCCGCGACGTCGATCGCATCGTGGCGAACTGGCGCCGCGAGCTCGTGGCGGATGCCTTCGGCGTCATGATGCTCGGCCCCGCGTACGTGGTCACGACCGCGACGATCTTCGCCCGCCCCGACGCGCCTACGGAGGCGCTCGCGGTCGCGATCGACGGCGACGATTACGAGGTCCACCCGCCCGGGCACGTTCGCGTCGTCGCCGTGTGCCGCCTGCTGGCGCGCATGGGCTACGGCGCGCTTGGCGTGAACCTCGAGGCGCAGTGGCGCGCCCGTCACGGGGCGCCGAGCGGCATCCTCCTGCCGTTCCCCGACGGCTGGCTGCGCGTCCGAGACGAGCCCTTCATCGAGCGCGCCGTCGCGCTGACGACCTCGCTCTACGAGGACGGCTTCACGGCCCTGCGCGGGATCCCGCTGTCGAGCATGCCTGGCTTCGACTTCGGGCCGCGCGAGCACGAGGCGGCGCTCGCCGCCAAGGACGCGTTCCTCACCGACGGGCGCGCGCTCGTGACCGACGCGCGCCTGCTCATCGCGGGCGCCGTACTCGCGTGGGCGGAGCGCCCCGCGGACGCGCTGCGCCTCTTGCGCGCGGCGCGCGTCGCAGTGGGCAACCTGCCGCTGCGGCTCCCCGAAGATGCACCTGCGCCTGCGCGGGCGAGCTCGACGCAGGAGCTGCTGCGCGACGCTTTCCTGCTCGATCTGTTGCTATCGCCGCCGGTGGCGCTCCGCGGAAGGAGCCCTCACGGCGCGAGGAGGTGAGCGGCCTCATTTTCGTTTGAACACGCCGCCGACGTTGGCGTGAACATGACGGCCCGCCGAGGCGCGGACCTTGGCGATCGCGTAGGGCGTGCCCCCCTTGATGACCACCAGGCGGTTGGGCTTGGCCGACACGTACGACCCGATGCCACGCTTCATCAACAACTGGGTGGCGTCCCGGTTGTCGAGGTGGCTGGGCCACGCGGGCGGCGCCGGGAGGTCGGGCATGGGGCGCAGGCGATGCAGGTAGGCGCCGTATTCGCCGGGCACCTCGGGTTCTTGCGCGATGAAAAGCTCGCCGCCCCATTCGATGTTCCATTCGGGGTGCGCGTAATAGATCCAGCTGCCGGCGTCGCCGTCGACGTCGCGGTGCCACACGAGACCCTGGCCAGCCGAATAAAGCGTCGGCGCCGCGTTGAACACGTCCCAGTCCGCGCCGCGCCCGCCGGCGGTCACCGCAAAATGCGGGGCCGCATCGACGACCGCCTCGAGCAGAGCGTCGACCGGTGTCTTGGTCGGGTATTGCGCGTCCCAGGCCTGACCCCAGCCGATCGTGGGACCGCGCAGGACCGCGCTGTCCTCCAGGAGCCACTGTCCCTGCAGGCCGAGCGCGTCGACGCGCTGGAACCGCTGCAGCTGGAAATAGTTCCAGAGGCGATCCGTTTGATCGGCGCCGAGGACGCCGTCGAGGACCGTGAACGATTCGGTTTGCGCAACGACCGTGACAGCATCCGACATGCTAGACCCCGCCAACCGGCGCAGCATATCAGCCCATCGCCGTCGCGGTCCGCCGCGTGTTAGTTTTCCGTGCCGATGTCTGGATCCGCCAAGGTCACGACGCAGACCGACTTCTTCACGGTCGTGGACGACGTCCTGGCGCCCGAGATCTGCGACCGGGT
>DATKFB010000564.1:0-3907 GCA_035544435.1 Polyangia bacterium | reverse complement strand
GACGTGGCACATGTTGCCGTAGAGGTCGGGGTAGAGGTGCGGCTGCAGGATGTGCTCGAGCACGCCCAGCTTCGACACCTCCTTCGTCTTGAAGGACTCGGGATCGTCGAGCACCTCGCCGTCGCGGTTGCCGAGGATGTTGGTGCTGTACCACCCGTGGAGGCCCAGCATCCGCGCCTTGAAGCCCGGGGCGAGGATGGTCTTCATGAGCGTCTGGCCCGTCTTGAAGTCCTTGCCCCCCACGGGCACGCCGTTCTGCTTCGCGAGCTCGAGCAGCGCCGGCGTGTCGACCGTGAGGTTGGGCGCGCCGTTGGCGTAGGGCACGCCGCACTTGAGCGCCGCGTAGGCGTAGATCTGCGACGGCGCGATCTCCGGGTCGCTGGCCGCGAGGCCCTTCTCGAAGGCCGCGAGCGTCGCGTGCACGGGGGACGGGCTGCGGTAGACCTCGGTCGACCCGCACCACACCATGACGAGGCGATCGCAGGCGTTCGTCTTCTTGAAGCTCTTGATGTCCTCGATGACCTGCTCGGCGAGGTCGAGCTTGTTCTTGCCGGTCTTGGCGTGCGTCGCCGTGAGGTTCTTGACGTACGCCTGATCGAAGACCGCCTTCATGGGCTTGATCGTCGACAGGAAGTCCTTGAGCTCGCCGAGGTGCTCCTTCGACAGCACGCCCGCCTTCGCCGCCGCCTGATAGGCGTCGTCGGGGAAGAGGTCCCAGCCGCCGAACACGATGTCGTCGAGCTTGGCGAGCGAAACGAACTCCTGGATAAGGGGCGACTTTCCGTCGGTGCGCTTGCCGAGGCGGATCGTGCCCATCTGCGTGAGCGAGCCGATCGGCTTCGAGCGCCCCTTGCGGATGGCCTCGACACCCGCCATGAACGTCGTCGCGACGGCGCCCATTCCGGGACAGAGGATGCCGAGCTTGCCCGAGGCTGGGCGGATGTCGACGGGTACGGACTTGCCGGCGATTGAGGGCGACTTCGTGGACGTGTTCATTGCGGACATGGGGACTCCTTCTATAAACGTTCGGTGTCGGCTGCAACCCCCATACCCGAGCTCCGAGACGGCTCGCCGCGGCGCAAAGCCCATACGCCCAGCGAGGTTGAGTGAGGAGAGACCGCGGGAAGCAGGTGACAGATGTCCAAAACGTGGTAGAAATCCCCCTCTTTTTCGACTGACAACACCACACGCCCGAAGAGGGGACCGCGCGTGCCGCCGTTCGATGCTTCTTTCGAACGTCGGTTTCGGTCCTCGATGACGCGGGCGGCGGAAAACAACGCGAAAGGAAATCCATGGAAACCAGCACCGCAGCCCCTCCGTCCGCGCCTCCGTCGGATCTGAGCGCCGACGTTCAGACCGTCCTCGACCAGCCCATCACCATCCGCGAGATGATGGAGGCTGGCGTTCACTTCGGACACCAGACGAAGCGCTGGAACCCGAAGATGAAGAGCTACATCTTCGGCGCGCGCAACGGCATCCACATCATCGACCTGCAGCAGACGGTGCGGCAGTTCAAGCGCGCCTACAACTTCCTCGTCCAGACCGTCTCGGCGGGCCGCTCGGTGCTGTTCGTGGGCACGAAGAAGCAGGCCCAGGAGGTCATGCGCGACGAGGCGCTGCGTGGCGGCCAGTTCTGCGTGACGAACCGCTGGCTGGGCGGCACGCTCACGAACTTCAACACCGTCAAAGGCTCGATCGACCGCCTGCACGCCATCGAGAAGATGTCCACCGACGGCACCTTCGAGCGCATGACGAAGAAGGAGGTCCTCGGCGTCACGCGCGAGCGCGAGAAGCTCGAGAAGGCCCTGGGCGGCATCAAGAGCATGACCGAGTTGCCGGGCGCCGTCTTCATCGTCGACGTCGTCAAGGAGCACATCGCCGTCACCGAGGCGCGCAAGCTCGAGATCCCGATCGTCGCCATCGTCGACACGAACTGCGACCCCGACCTCATCGACTACCCGATCCCCGGCAACGACGACGCGATCCGCTCGCTCAAGCTGTTCGCGGGCAAGGTCGCCGACGCCTGCGTGCTCGGCCAGAGGGTCGGCCGCGACCGCGCCAACCAGCAGCGCGCCGCCCGCGCCGAGCAAGGCCCCGATGAGCCGCAGACCATCCGCGTGTCGTCGGGCGGCGAGGGCCCGCGCGTCGAGGTCGTGTCGCGGCGCAACCGCGACCTGCCCGCGCCGGAAGCCGCCGCAACGCCCGAAGACGAAGCCGAGAAATCCTAGGGCTGCGAAACACAGCACCCGGCCGTGCCTGCGGGGCGCTCGCGCCTCGCAAGCACAATCCATTCAGTTCGAAACGCGGAAGAGGGAATCGTTATGGCTGATGTCACGGCACAGATGATCAAAGATTTGCGGGAGCGGACCGGCGCGGGGATGGCGGACTGCAAGAAGGCGCTCGTCGAGTGCGACGCCGACATGGAGAAGGCGGGCGAGTACCTGCGCAAGAAGGGCATCGCCTCGGCCGACAAGAAGAAGACGCGTATCGCCGCCGAGGGCACCGTCGTGAGCTACCTGCACGGCGGACGCATAGGCGTGCTCGTCGAGGTGAACTGCGAGACGGACTTCGTGGGTCGCAACCCCGACTTCCAGGCCTTCGCCCGCGAGATCGCCATGCAGGTGGCGGCCATGAACGCCAAGTATCTCTCGCAAGACGAAATCCCGGCCGACGTGCTCGAGAAGGAGAAGGCCATCCGCACGGAGCTCGCCAAGCAGTCTGGCAAGCCCGAGGCCGTCATCCCGAAGATCATCGAGGGGCAGCTCGCGAAGTGGGCGAAAGAGGTCTGCCTGCTCGACCAGATCTGGGTCAAGGACCCGGAGGGCAAGAAGGACATCCGCTCGCTGCAGACTGACCTCGTGGCCAAAACGGGCGAGAACGTGCGCATTCGCCGCTTCGTTCGCTTCGAGGTCGGCGAAGGCCTCGAGAAGCGCGCCGACGACTTCGTCGAAGAAGTGAAGAAGCAAGCCGGCCAGGGCTAGCGGAAAGGCGCGACTCGATGGCGAAACGGAAAGCCAACGGCGCCGGTCGCGCCCCGGTGGAGCGCGAGCAAGCGAAGCGCATCTCGGCGAGCGGCGCGGGCGGAGGCGACGACGAGGGACCGAAGCTGCCGCTCGCGCCGGGCGTGAAGTACCGGCGCATCCTGCTCAAGCTCTCGGGCGAGGCGCTCATGGGCGGCACGACCGACAGCATCGACCCCGCGACGCTCTCGCAGATCGCCGACGAGCTCATCGACGTCCACAGCCTGGGCGTCGAGATCGCGCTGGTCATCGGCGGCGGCAACATCTTCCGGGGCATCGCCGCGAGTTCGCGGGGCATGGATCGCGCGCACGCCGACTACATGGGCATGCTCGCGACGGTCATCAACTCGCTCGCGCTGCAGGACGCGCTCGAGTCGCGCGGCTCCCACACGCGCGTCCTATCGGCCATCGAGATGGAGCGCCTCTGCGAGCCGTATATCCGGCGGCGCGCCATCCGTCACCTCGAGAAGGGCCGCCTCGTGATCTTCGCAGCCGGCACGGGCAACCCGTTCTTCACGACCGACACGGCCGCGTCGCTGCGCGCCATGGAGATCGGCGCCGAGATCGTCATGAAGGCGACGCGCGTCGACGGCGTCTACGACAAAGACCCGAACAAGTTCAAGGACGCGCGCATGTTCCGGCGCTTGTCCTATCTCGATGTGCTCAACCGGGACCTCGGAGTCATGGACTCGACGGCGATCTCGCTCTGCCGCGACAACAAGCTCCCTATCCTCGTCTTCAACATGACCAAACCGGGTAACATCCGGCGCGTCTTGCTGGGCGAGCCGCTCGGCACGCTCGTGCTGGAAGAACGGCGGGAACCGCGCGACACTCCGGGCCCCAGATAACAGCGAGCCAGATCCAGAAAGGGGGGGCAGCGACCATGG
>DATKFB010000563.1:0-2630 GCA_035544435.1 Polyangia bacterium | reverse complement strand
AAATGGACGGTGACCTTGACGCCCACGGACTGCGAGCTCGCGCCGGGAAAGACCGAGGGCGCGGACTGCGTCCTCAAGATCACGCGCGAGCTCTTCATCAAGCTGTGCGACGGAACCTTCAAGCCCGGCGTGATGGACGTCGTCACGGGCAAGCTCAAGACCAACGACCCGCAGCTCCTCTTACGCCTGCAACAGGCCTTCGGCCTGTAGGTTTGGGGAAGGGGGACGCTCAGCCGCCCTGGCGGCGGACGAGGGCGAACCAGGCGTCGAAGGGGCGGCCTTTGCGGTAAGCGCGGCCGATCACGACGTGCTTGCTCACGCGGCGCAGGAGGTCCGTGGTCTGGTAGTAGATGAAGCGCGACAGGCGCGCCGAGTTCGGCAGGATGCGGGGCCAGCCCGCCGGCTTGCTGGGCGGCAGACGCGTGTAGTCGACCACGAGCTCGCCCGTCTCAGTGGCGTGCAACACGAAGTAGCCGGGTCCCGTCGCCGTCCGGAAGGCCTGCTCGTTGTAGCCCCACAGCTCCCCGTCCGTGAGCGCGCCGGCGGGGGGCCGGCAGAACCTCTTTTGGAACCGCGTGAAGAGCGGTAAGGAATTCTTTCCCTCGTGGATGACCTCGGTGAGCGGCGGGACGTCGGCCGGGACGAGATCGGTCAGCTGGAGCGGCATGTTGGCGGCCGCGGCTTCGAACAGCGGCGCGAGCTGGCGCCTGCGCAGCCCGACGACGGTCGCGATGCGCGTCTCCTCGCGCATGCCGTCGAGCTGGCGCGCGATCTCGGGCGGCGCGAAAGGCGGCAGGAAGATCGCCGCGGGCTCGGCGAGGGTCCCGGCTGCGGAGGTCACGCGCGCCCCCGGAGCTTGGCCACCCACCAGCGCAGGCCCACGAAGAGGAACCGCCAGTCCTTAATGAACTCGGGAGGCTTCTTTTCGTAATAGTGCCCGATGAACTGGAAGATCCACCCCACGCCGAAGAGGATGGCGGCGAGCAGCCACAACCCCGGCACGACGATGCCCGCGGCGAACAGGACGATCGACAGCGCGATCATGGGGATGCCGATCGTGTGACAGAAACGGTTGGCGGGATGCGTGTGGCCGCGTGAATACTCCGCGATCCAGTCGTCCCAGCTGCGCGTGCTCATGAGCGCCATGGCGACCTCCTTCGTTCAGAACTGCTTCTGAATGTTGACATTGAAAAGACCGATCCACTGCGTGTATTTGCCGCCGCCGTCGGGCAGGCGCGTTGGCGGCAGGGCGTTGGCGAGCTGACTTTTGCCCGTGTTGTCTCGATCGAAGTACTGGATTTGCGTGTACGAGGCCGCCACGAAGAGCGTCGGCGTCGCCTGCAGCCGCGCCCCGACCGCGCCCGCGAGGTTGTTGGCGTCCGCGAGGCCCGGATCCATGGTGGCGTCCGGGACCGCCGCCGTCTCGAAGCCCAGGCCCGCGAAGAGCTCGACCGCGGGGCGCACCCAGTCGCTCGCGCCGAGCCGCACGCCATAGGTGTCTCTCCACTTGCGCCGCAGGTTCTGGATCGTCGTCCCCTGGGGCGTGGCGTCGGCTCCCGTCGTGTCGACGAGGCAGGGCTCGCCCACGAAGCCGACGCATTGACTTTGCATGACGCTCCAGCGCGTAAGCTCGCCCGAGACCCGGACCTCGAAGCTCGGGCTCGCGCGAAAGCGCGCGCCGACGCGCAAGCTGTCGGGGAGGGCCTGGTGGAAGCCCACGTTGAAGACGGTGGCGCCGCCCGCGTACGTCGTCCGCAGCGTGCCGTCCAAAGTCATGGCTCCGAGGGCCGGCTGCGCCTGGTATCCCGCGCCCAGCCAGAGCCGCCGTTCGATGGCCTCGACCATGACGCCCGCGCCGAAGCTGCCCTGAAAGCCGCTGACGTCGAGGGCGGCGCGTCCTTCTCGCGTGACGTCGGGATCGCCGAAGCCGATCGGCGATTTCGCCTGCGTGCTCGCGATCGACGACCGGATGAGGTTGCCGGTGACGCCGACGCTCAAGCGGTTGAATCGATAGGCGGCGCCCACGGTGAAGTACAAGAAGGTGAGCGCGCCGTCGATGGCGTTCCAACGTTGCACGCCGTCGACGGCCAGCGGGAACGTCGGGTCGTTCTTGAATTTATCGTTCGTGCCCCAGTGCGCGCTGCCCCCGAAGGGGACCATGAAGGCCGCGCCTAGGGCCAGCCGGCCGAGGCGCGCCGTCGCGCCGAACATCGGTCCGCCGAAGACGTTGAAGAGCTGCGCCTTACCGAAGGTCGCCCCCTCGGCGCCCGCGGGCTCGGGCATGTCCGTGGGGGCGGGGGCGTGCTCCCACGTGGCGTGCCGCAAGGCCAGCGTGCCGTCAACGAAGAGCGTGATCCCTTCCGAGTAGGCGATGCCCGCGGGGTTGTAGTAGAGGGCCGTCGGGTTGGTCGTCGTGACGTTGCCCTGCTCGCCGCCGAAGCGCGCCGCCGAGAAGCCGGACGCCGCCGCCGGGCGCGACGTGCCGACGATCATCGCCAGCACGACGGCGGCCCGAGCGACGGTCCATGCGCGCTCCATCCTGGTCACATCACATCGGCAAGGCGGCGCGGACGTCGGCGCAGGTCGCGCCGTCCGCCACCTGCTTCGACGTGTAGGTCCCGCTCCCGACC
>DATKFB010000562.1:0-3064 GCA_035544435.1 Polyangia bacterium | reverse complement strand
GACGTCGTCCCAGGCCTCGACCGGGAGCTCGTCGAGCCGCGCGCGCGCGACGGTGCCCGCGTTGTTGACGAGGATGTCCGGGACGCCGAAGCGGCGGCGTACGTCCTCGCCGAAGCGCGCGACGTCGTCGGAGAGGCGCACGTCGCAGGCCTCGACGCCGGGCGCCGCGTGGAGCGCGCAACCCGCGACGACGGCGCCGGCTCCCGAGAGGGCCACGGCCACGGCGCGCCCGATGCCGCGCGACGCGCCCGTGACGACGGCGATCTTGCCCGCGAGCGAGAACGTCCCCGTGCCCTCGGACGAACCCTCGCGGGAAGTCCTCGATGGCGGCGTCACCGCGCGCGCCCTCCCAGATTGGCGGCCTCGAGCAGGCGGGCCTTGAGGTCGGGGCGCTCGCGCATCTCGCCCACGAACGAGCTCGTGACGACGCCCGACTGCGCGTGCTTCTCGCCCGGAATGGCGAGGCACATCTGCTCGGCCTCGATGACGCAGCCGGCGCCGCCCGCGCCGAGGTGCGTGACGAGAGCCTCGGCCACCTGGTGCGTCGCGCGCTCCTGCAGCGTCAGCCGCTTCGTGAAGCACTCGACGAGCTCGGCGAGCCGGCCGAACCCCACGAGCTTGCCGCGCGGGATGTACGCGACGTGCGCGACCCCCCGATACGGCAGCAGGTGATGCGGACACATGCCGTGAAAGCGCAGGCCGCCCACGACGACGACGTCGGGGTCTGCCTCGCCCGTCACCGGCTCGCCGAGGATCGCGGCGGGATCCATCTCGTAACCCGCGAGGAACTCGGCTTGCCAGAGGCGCGCGACGCGGGCGGGCGTGTCGCGCAGATCGGCCGCGCCGGGATCCAACCCCGCGGCGCGCAGCAGGGCCTCGACGGCGGCGCGCAGCTCGGGCTCCGACGACGGCACGGTCTAGTCCAGCCGTGAGGACGCGCTCGAGATCTGCGCGTCGATCGGGCGGCGCGACGCAAAGCCCCCGTCGACGGCGTGCCAGTAACCGATGCTCTTCTCGCCGAGCTTCCAGCAGAGCAGGATCTCCTCGCCGTCGCGCGCGCTCGGAAAGTCCACGAGCCCGAGCTCGATGTCCTTCACCTGGCCGCCGAGCGCCTGGATACGCTCGATCTCGTCGTTGAGCGCCTCGTCGAGGCCCTGAAAGACCGCCCTGGCTTGCCGGACGGCCGGCGGGCCGGCGTCGTTGTCGGCTTCGCCGTCGCGGCTCGGGGTCAGGCCCGCGCGGTCGAGCTTCTGACCGAGCGCGTGGAGCCCCGCCCGCAGCTGCAGCACCTGCACGAAGATTCGCTCGAGCGCGGGAATCATCGCCTCGACCTCATCGACCGTGAAATGCACGCGGGCGGCCATGGGGATAATTTACCCGAGTCTGGAATTCCGTGCTCTAGGGGTCGCGACCGAAGGTCGTGAGGTGGTGGTAGCAGGGCGTGCAGGCCCCGACGTGAGGCCGTTGGCGTTAGCCAGACGGAATCCTAAGGGGGCGCCAGGCCCGGCGGGGGGTACAGCGGCGGCTTGCGGTTCTTGCCCGTGAGGCGGCGGATGTCGACGTCCGAGATGACGAAGGACGGCGCGATGATCGTGGTGGGGACGCCCGCGAATCCATTGCCCTCGTCGATGTAGTTGTATACGAAGGCGTCACGCCCCGCGGCCGTGACGTCCTTGAGCGAGCGCGGCTGCAGGTCCTCGAGCGCGAGGCCGCGCACGAGCGTCTCCTTACCCTTGTCGACGCGATAGACGACGAGCGGGCGCACGGGCGGCGGGCCGTGGCCCCCGCCCGCGCCGAAGGAGAACATCGACAACATGTCGTCCGAATCGCCCGCGGGCAGCAAGCCGTCGTCGAGCAGCCGCACGACATACGTCGTGACGCCGCCGCCCTTGGCGATGCGCGCGAGCTCTCCGAGCAGACCCTTGCGCGGGAGGCCGCTCTTGGCCGACAGCACGAGAGTGCCCACGTGGGCGTGCGGCCCCGCGAAGCGCGGCGCGCGCGCGTGGCCGTTCGAGTGAACGATCTCCTTGCGCGGCGTGCGCGTCATGAGCAACCCGGCGAGGACGCCGTGCTCGACGACCGAGACCCGCTGGGCCGGGACGCCCTCGTCGTCGACGCGGTACGCGCCGAAGAGCGGCGCCTTGCCCGGCCCCGTCGCGAGCAGGGGATCGTCGACGGCCGAGAGCAGCGGCGCGGCCACCTTCTGCTTGAGCTTGGTGGCGAGCGCGCTCTGCTGGCCGCCGTCGTCGCTCGCGGCCGTGGCCGTCTTCGAGGGCGGCGTCCCCGCGAGGTGATCGGCGAGCAGCAGCTTCGTGAGCTGCGCGGCCGCCAGGCCCTCGAAGAGCACCGCGCCCGCGCCCGACTCGGCCACGGGCGCCGTGCGCATGGCGACGAGCTCGGTGGCCATAGCGCGCACGGCCTTCTCCATCTCGGCGACGGGTGGCAGCCCCGAGGGCTCGAGCGCGCTCACGGGCACGAAGTCGCGCAGCTTCATGCCGTCGTCGGCCTGCGTCTCGGCGACGACGTCGAGCCGCACCGTGCGCTGCGCGTCGTCGACCCACGCGCCCTCGCTCGAGGCCATGCGCCGGCGCACGACGGCGTACGTTCCCGTGACGCGCGCGTTCGTGATGGCCGGATAATCGCGAAAGACGGCCGAGAGCTTCACGACAGCCGCGCGCAGCGCCTCGGGCTCCACCTCGCCCGCGGGGAAAGGCACCTCGAGCTTGCCGGGCGGCTCGTTCGAGAAGTCGCCGACCGCCGCATCCTCCTCGCCCCCCGATTGCCCGGCCGCGGCGGCGCGCTTGCGCGCGAGAAGCTCGAGCGCCGCCTTGTAGGCCTCGTCGCTGCGCAGCCAGAGCTCGCGCCGGAGCGCCGCGTAGTCGTCCTCCTCAGGCAGGGCGTCGACCTTGGCGCCCGGCTCGAAGTTCGTGTTGTCGAAGGCCGGGCTGCCCACCCGCACGTCGGTGCGCAGGAGCCGGCCCCGGTAGGCGTGCGCCGCCGTGACGGCCCCGAAGGTCGCGCTCACCGTGGCCTGCTCGGCGTCCGAGATCGTGTAGGCGATGTA
>DATKFB010000561.1:0-2059 GCA_035544435.1 Polyangia bacterium | reverse complement strand
CGAGGAGCGGCTCACGAGCCTCGTCGACGTCCTCATCGACGAGCCGGACGACAACGAGTCGGCGATGGCGCTCGAGGCGATCATCGACGAGGGCGCCGATCCGACGAAGGTGGCCGAGGCGTTCGAGCAGGCGGCGGGCCTGGTCGACAGCAGCACGGGCGGCGGCGTGGAGACGAAGAAGGCGCTCCTCTACCGCGCCGGGCGCATCTTCGGCGCTGCGGCCAAGAACAAGGAGCGGGCCGAGCGCGTGTACGTCGAGCTCGTGCGCCTCGACCCGAGCGACGACATCGCCCAGAACGCGCTCGAGGAGGCCCGCAAGGCGCTCGGCAAGTACGCCGAGATCGTCGAGTCGCTCCTCTCGCGCAGCGAGGACGCGCCTCCGGGGGAAGAGCGCGCGCGGATCTTCGCCGAGATCGGCCGCCTGTGCGCGACCGAGCTCCAGGACCCCGACCAGGGTATCCACGCCTACGTCCGCGCGCTCTGCGAGGTGCCGTCGGCGCGCGAGTACGCGAGCGAGATCGAGGCGCTCGCCGAGCGCAAGCCGGCTCTCTACGGCGAGGTGCTCGAAGCCGTGACCGAGGGGATCCACGCCGAGTCGCTGTCGCCGGTCGAGCGCAACACGCTGCTCGCGTACGCGGGCCGCTGGTACGACCAGAAGATGGGTCGCGCGGACATGGCCCTCGCCGCGTTCCAGCAGATCCTCGCGAACGATCCGGCCCACGACGAGGCCAACGAGGGGCTCATCGCGATCTACCGCAAGGCGCAGCAGTGGCCCGAGCTCGTCGGCGTGCTCGGCGCGCGCGCGGCCGCGTCCGGCGCATCGCCCCGGTCGCGCGACCTGCGCGCCGAAGCCGCGGACATCCTCGAGAACAAGCTGAACAACACCGACCGCGCCAGGGAGTTGTACGCGCAGGTCGTCGCCGAGGACCCCGCCCATGAGCGCGCAGGGGATGGCATGGCGCGCATTGCGGAGCGGACGGGCGACTTCAAGCAGCTCGTCGCGATCCTCGAGAAGCGCGCGGAGTCGCTGCGGGGACGCGAGCGGGTCGAGGTGCTCGTGAAGGCGGCAGAGATCTGCGAGGACCGTCTGGACGACCTCGCCGAGGCGAGCCGCCGCTTCGAGGCCGTCCTCGCGATCGAGCCGCACGAGCTTCAGGCGCTCAAGGGGCTGGATCGCATCTACAGCCGCACAGGCAAGTACCACGAGCTGCTCGACAACCTGGAGCGGCAGGTGTCCATCGCGGCGACGCCTCGGCAGAAGATCACGCTGCTCGAGCGCATGGCGGCGCTTCACGACGAGGAGTTCCTCGATCACGGCAAGGCTGCGGCCTGCCTCGAGCAGATCCTCGCGCTCGATCCGGACAACGACGGGTCCCTGACGGCGCTGCCGCGGCACTACCGGGCGCTGGCGGAGTGGGACAAGCTCGAGAAGCTGTACGAGCGGCACGCGACCGTGACAGTCGACGACGCGCGACGCCTGGAACTCATGCTCTCTCGCGCGCGCCTGCTCGCCGAGAACATCGGCTCGCCCGAGCGGGCGATGCGGGCCTACGAGAAGGCGCTCGCGCTCGAGCCGGAGCACGCGGGCGCGCTCGAGGCGCTGGCGCGGCTGCGCGAGCTGTCGGGCGACGCGAACGCGGCGCTGTCGGCCATCGAAGCGCTCGCCGGAAAGGGCACCACACCCGAGGCCAAGGCCGAGCAGTGGATCCGGGCGGCGCGCCTGCTCGAGGGGCGGGGCGATCGCGACGGCGCGATCGAGCGCTACAAGCTGGCCCTCGACGCCAACCCGCGGGACCAGGCGGCCTCCGCGGCGCTGCGGCAGGCGTACGCCACGCGCGGCGACGCGGCGAGCGTGGTCACGCTCATCGACAAGGAGATGCAGCACGCCGAGGGGAACCTGGCGAAGGCCCGCCTCCAGGCGGAGCTCGCGCGGCTCTATCGCGAGCGCATGCACGACAACGTGAAGGCCGAGACCACGGCGAAGATCGCCTTCGAGCTCGATCCCACGAACCCCGACGCCCTCCTCGTCCTCGGCGACATCGCCTTCGAGGGGCAGAGG
>DATKFB010000560.1:0-2457 GCA_035544435.1 Polyangia bacterium | reverse complement strand
TTTGTCGCCCGGGGCGCCGGGGAGGGGGCCGACGCGATCAGGCCGCGCGGACCTCGCGCCTCGTCGAGACCGCGAGGGCGACGAGGCCGACGAGGACGCCGCTCGCCGCCGCCGTGCGCGGCCGCGCTCGGGGGTTTGCTCGGCTTCGCGGCCGGCGCTTGCACGGTGGGTGCCGGCGCCGGCAGGGCGGACGGCATGTTCTTCGACGTCGGGTGCAACAACAGCAACTCGCTGGCCCAGCCGCCGGGCAAGCCTTACTCGCTCGCCCCCGCCTTCTTCGCGGGCGAGCCCATCGAGGATGTCTGTCCGCCGCCGGGACAGTGCTCGGGGCCGCACACGAACCGCCTCGTCATCAGGTTGCAGCACACGGGCAATCGCGTCGAGGTCAACGACACGCTCTATTTCGACGTCAAGGACGCCTACAAGGTCGCTCAGTGCGTGCGGGGGCAGACGCTGCTCGGCGTCCCCCAGTGGGACCTGCGCAAGCTGACCGCCTCCGACGGGACGCTCATCCCGGGGCTGTCGTGGTGTGACTGGAACGCCGCCGACGCCGACGGGGGAGCGGACGCGGGCGGGGGCGGCGCCGACGCGGGCGCGACGGCCGACTCGGGCGCTCCGCTTGTGATGACGGCGGCTCGCCCGCGCATCAACCTTTCGACGCAAGACTACGTTCAAGCGTCCTTCGCGCCGCTCTACACGTGCATCGAGGCGCGCTCGGTCGCCGTGGCGTTGCCGGGCAGCTGGATCGAGTTCCAGGACTTCGGCGCGGCCGTGCAGTCCGCGGATCCCGAAAACCGTACGGCCGTGGACGGCGACTTCAGGGTCAACTTCGGCGAGCGCCTTCGCGCCTCGTTTCACCTCATGCTGGGCGATGAGGCGGTCGAGAACGCCATCAAGACCCACACCGCCATCCCCGACACGCGCATCGGGGGGGAGCTCGACGGCTACTTCGACTTCGACCTCGAGCGCGGCCGCGCGGCCCAGCCGTTCCCGTGAGCGTCTCCGACCCATCGGGCCCGGAGATTACGGTCGAGATCGACGCGCTCGCGCCAGGCGGCGACGCCGTCGGTCGCCAGCGCGATCCGGCCGGCGCGGCCACGGCCGCCGACGGTCGCGCCACCTTCGTGCCGCTCGCGGCGCCGGGTGAACGCGTGCGCGCGCGCGTCGCGCGCGCCAAGGAGCGCGTCGCTTGGGCGGAGCTCGTCGTCGTCGAGAGACCGGGTCCAGACCGCGTGTCGCCGGCTTGCCCCCTCTTCGGCGCCTGCGGCGGCTGCCAGTGGCAGCACGTCACGATCGAGGCGCAGCGGGCGGCGAAGAAGGCCATCGTCGCGCGCGCGCTCGACGCGGACGTCGCGCTCGGCGAGGTCGTCGCCGCGAGCGCGCCGCTCGGCTACCGCGATCGCGCTAAGCTGGCGGTGGGGAAGGGCGGTGCGCTCGGCTTCCGGGGCCGGCGGTCGCACGACGTCGTCGACGTTCTGGCCTGCCCGCTCTTCGGTCCCGAGCTCTCGCGCGCGCTCCCGGCGCTGCGCGCGCTCGCCGGGGGCTTGGCGGCCGAGACGGAAGTGGAGGTCCAGGCGGGCGCCGAGGGCGTTCACGTCAATGTCTCGCACACCGACGCCACGGGTGCGGGCCACGCCAAGCGCGAGATCGATCGCCTGAACGCCGCCGGTGTCGTCGGCCTGTCGATCGCCGGCAAGCCGACGCTGGGAGCCACGGCCGTGAACGCGAGCGAAGATGGCGGCGCGCCGCTGCCGATCCCGGCGGGCGGCTTCGCGCAGGTGGGCCGCGCCGCCAACGCGGCGCTCGTGGCCGCCGTCATGAATGCCGTGGGCGAGGCGCCCGGCGTCCTCCTCGAGCTCTACGCCGGCAGCGGCAACTTCACGCGCCATCTGTCGCGCGTCGCCGCGGCCGTGCACGCCTCGGACGCCGATCCCGGCGCCGTCGAGCGCGGCAAGCGCGCCGTGCCCGCCGCCGCGTGGGCGCTGCGCCCGCAAGCCCTGGCCGCGGACACCGTCGTGCTCGACCCGCCGCGCGAGGGCGCCGACCGCCCCAACCTGGACGCAGCGCTCCGCGCCCGCCGCCGCGTCGTCTACGTCTCGTGCGACCCGCAGACCCTCGCGCGTGACGCCCGCCGCCTCCAGGGCGCGGGCTTCCGCCTGGCCGCCGCCGTGGCGTTGGACCTCATGCCCCAGACCTTCCACGTCGAGGTCGTCGCCACCTTCGACCGCGCGACCCCAGTTCTCCCTTGACCGTGGGTGGTGGATCAGTAAGGTATCCCGGCAGTTTGCGGGAGTAACTCAGTGGTAGAGTGCCACCTTGCCAAGGTGGACGTCGAGGGTTCGAACCCCTTCTCCCGCTCTCTCTACCGCCCAGTTCCTAATGGGCTTTTTCTTTTTCGCGGGACGCCGAATCAGGGAGACAATGCTCGAAGTCCCGATTTGAAATAATTCGTTCGGC
>DATKFB010000559.1:0-2548 GCA_035544435.1 Polyangia bacterium | reverse complement strand
CCGCCTGTTCGAGACGTTCGGGGCGCGCCTGGGGATCACCGAGGACGAGAACGACTTTGCGTGCAGCGAGGGATGGCGCGCGCTCGACGCGTTCGAACGCGACCTGCAAGAGAAGGGGCGCGCCATCCTGGATACTGTCGAGGCCGAGGACCGCGTGGCCATCCTGATGCTGGGGAGGCCGTACCACTCCGACCCGGGGCTGAACCACGGCATCCCCGAGGAGTTCCAGGTGCTCGGGTATCCGATCCTGAGCGTGCGGTCGATCCCGCGCGACCCGAAGTACCTCGAGCGCTTCTACAAGGAAGATATCGAGCAGGGGCGCTGCAAGAGCGGCCTCGAGCTCAACCATGTGTGGCCCGAGAACTACTCGGTCAACAGCTCCCAGAAGGTGTGGGCGGCGGGCTTCGCGGCGCGCCACCCGAACGTCGTCGTGCTGGACCTGTCCTCCTTCAAGTGCGGGCACGACGCGCCGACGTATGGCTTGGTCGACTCGATCATCGAGACGAGCAAGACGCCCTACGCGGCTTTGCACGACATCGACGCGAACAAGCCCGGCGGCAGCATCAAGATCCGCGTGAAGACGTACGCGCACGCGCTCAAGCTCCACGAGGAGCGCCTCCAGGACGCGCGCAAGCGCAAAGGGGAGCTCGAGCACGCGATCGACAAGAAGCGCTTCGAGCTCCTCACGTTGCGCGCCGAGCAGATGCGATCGCGCCAGCAGCTCGACCCCGCCATCCAGGCGCAGATCGACGAGGTGCGAGCGCGCATCCAGGCTTACGAAAAGGTCGCGGAGCCGCAACCTGAAGTCCCCACGGGCCTCATACAGTTACGCAAGAAGACCGCCGAGGGCATCGTGCCCGTCACCGTTCATACCAACGCAGCCGAATAACGGGGTACAGCCATGAACGTCGGATCCATCAAGGACAAGAAGGCGCTGCCGGTCGTCGACGTGGAAGCCGAGCTCCGGAAGTTCGAGGAGCAGGAGCGAAAGCGCCTCGGGCTCGATGGCAAGACCGAGCAGTGGATCGAGGACATGGCGAACCTCACGTTCACCAAGAGCGAGAAGCCGAACCTCACGATCCTGGTGAGCGGTCTCACGATGGCGCACGACTACTTCGTCGCCGGGGGCCTCACCGGCGTGGGCTATAACGTGCAGCCGCTGGAGTGCCCGGACGTGGCGGCGCTGCAGTTCGGCAAGGAGTTCGGCAACCGCGGCCAGTGCAACCCGACGTACTTCACCGTCGGCAACCTCGTGAAGTTCCTCTGCACGCTGCGCGACAAGCACGGGATGTCGGCCGAGGAGGTCGTCAAGAAGTACGTGTTCCTGACGGCGGGGGCCTGCGGGCCGTGCCGCTTCGGGATGTACGTCACCGAGTACCGTAAGGCGCTGCGCGACGCGGGCTTCGATGGCTTCCGCGTGGTGCTCTTCCAGCAGACGGGAGGGCTCTCGCAGGCGACCGGCGAGGAGAGCGGCCTCGAGATGACGCCGAAGTTCTTCTGGGCCATCGTGAAGGCGCTGGTCGCGGGGGACGTGCTCAACGCGCTCGGGTATCGCATTCGCCCCTACGAGATCACGGCCGGCGACACGGACCGCGCGCTCGAGCAGTGCAAGAAGATCGTGTACGACGCCCTCGAGAAGCGCACGAACATCCTCGCGGCGCTGGCGCGCTGCAAGCCGCTCCTCGGCGCGGTGAAGGTCGACCGCACGGTTGCCAAGCCCAAGGTGAGCATCATTGGCGAGTTCTGGGCGATGACCACCGAGGGTGACGGCAACTACCAGCTGCAGCGCTTCCTCGAGAGCGAGGGCGCCGAGGCCGACATCCAGCTCGTCACCGCCTGGCTGCTCTACATGGTGTGGGAGGCGCGTCGCGACACGCTCGAGCGCAAGGACCTCCGCGCCACCGACACGGCCAAGTACGGACACGGCGGCTCGGGTCCCTTCGACGTCGCGAAGAAGCTCGGGGGCGTGGCCGCGGCCGACAAGATCGTGCGCGCGCTCTTCCAGACCTTCGCCCACGCGGCGGGCCTCTACGGCTACCACCTGCCGGACATGTTCGAGATCGCCCGGATCAGCCACGAGTATTACAACAACGACCTTCGCGGCGGCGAAGGGCACATGGAAGTCGGGAAGCTCATCATGAACGTCGTGCACTCCAAGGCGCACATGACGCTCAGCGTGAAGCCCTTCGGGTGCATGCCGAGCGCCGGCGTGAGCGACGGTGTGCAGTCGGCGATCACCGAGAAGTTCCCGGGCACCATCTTCTGCCCCGTGGAGACGAGCGGCGACGGCCGCGTGAACTTCTACTCCCGCGTGCAGATGTACCTCTTCAAGGCGAAGCAGGCGGCGCTCGCCGAGTACGAGCGCGCGCTCGAGACGCACGGGGTGACGCGCGAGCAAGTGAAGGCGTTCCTCGACGCGAACCCGCTCTACAAGGCGCCCCACTCGTACGCGGGGTGCTCGGCGGACATGGTGGCGGCGGTCGCGCCGTACATCACGAAGACGCGCGCGCAGCGGTGGATGGATCGCCTCACGGGCGCGAGCATGAAG
>DATKFB010000558.1:0-4121 GCA_035544435.1 Polyangia bacterium | reverse complement strand
CGCGCGTGGCACGTTCGAGCAACCCGAGGCGACCGGCGAGGCCATCGTCGATGGGATCGCGGCGAGCGGCCGCTCGGTCAAGGAGCTCAAGGCGCGCTTCGGGCTCAAGGACGGGGTCGCCCGCCTCGACAGCCTCTCGGGCGCGGCGCTCGGCGGCACGCTCGACGGGCACGGCACCCTCCGGTTGTGGCAGAAGCGGGCCTCGAAGCCGCTGCGCTCGCCGGAGGTCGACCTCGAGCTCGCCGCGAGCGGCCTCGAGCTCGCCGCCCTCGTGGGCAGTGACGTCGTCGGCGGTCGCTTGTCGTTCTCGGCGTCGGCGCACGGACCGCTCGACGGGCCCACGGCCTCGCTGCGCGTCCCGGCGGGCACGAAGGTGACGGCGCTCGGCGCACCCTACTCAATCGGTCCCGTCGACGTCGCGCTCAAGGGCGACACTCTCGACGTGCGCGCCCTGCGCATCGCTCAGGCGGCGGGGGGCACAATCGACGTCACGGGGCGCGTCGGGGTCAAGAATCAGGACCTCGATCTCTTCGTCGTCCTCAAGGACGTGCCGCTCGAGAGCCTGCCGGGCCTCGCCGACGCTGGCGTACCCGTCAAGGGGCGCATGAGCGCGCGCCTGAAGATCGGGGGCCGGCCGGCGCGGCCCGAGGTCGCGGGCACGCTCGACCTCGCGGACGTCGTTGCGCGCGGCATCGCGCTCGGCCCCGCGCACCTGACGTTCGCGCCGGTGCGCGTCGGCGCGCGCGGTGTCCCCGGCGTGTCCGTGCGGGGCGATCTCTTCAGCCGGTTCCACGTCGAGGCGGAGGCCGCTCTCGTCGGCGGCGGTCCCCTCGCGCACGGCCAGGTCTCCTTTCAACGCGTCGCACTCGATCCGCTGCTGCCCGAGCTGGCCGCCTTTGGCGACGGCCGCGGCGTGGTCTCGGGCCGCGTCATCCTCGATGTCGAGCCGGGCAAGCCCCTCGCGCTCGACGTGCTGCTCTCCGAGCTGTGGCTCTCGATCGCGCGCGGCACGACGGGCGAGAGCGGCGAGACCATCGTGCAGCGCGTGCGCGTAGAGACGACTTCGCCCCTACACCTCACGGTCAAGCGCGATCATGTCGCGCTAGACAAGGTGACGTTCGCGACCGACGGCGGCGCGCTCGCGGCCGAGGGCCGGCTCGACGGGCAGGCCATGAGCGGCGCCATGTCCGGCCACCTTGATCTCGAGCTCCTGCAGCCCTTCCTGCGCGGCGCGCTCCAGAGCGTCAGCGGCGATCTCAAGGTGGAGGTCCAGGCGGGCGGCACGCTCGCCAAGCCGGCCTTGCGTGGGCAGATCGCGATCGTCGACGCCGTCAAGCTGCGCCCCAAGGACTTCCCGAGCGACGTCACGATCGGCTCGGGCGTCTTCGCGCTCGACGCGGGCGGCGTCTCCGTCGAGAACCTCGCCGTCACCGTCGAGGGCGCGACGCTCCACTTCTCGGGGCGCGCGAGCTTGGGGCAGGGCTTCGTGCCCCAGAACCTCTCGGCCGACCTTTCGGGCGACGTCAGCGCCAAGCTGCTCGCCTACGTCGCGCCCGACGCCATCTCCGACGCGCAGGGCACGGCGCGCATCAAGGGTCACCTTGCGGGCACGCTCACCAAGCCCGACGTGCAGGGCCGCCTCGATCTCGGCGCCATCGACTTCCGGCTGCGCGATCTCGGGACTGCGGTCCAGGTCAAGAGCGGCATCGTCGAGCTGTCGAACGGCGGCGTCGTCCTCAGGAACGTCAAGGTCGTACTCGACGAGCAGGGCACGCTCATCATCGGCGGCGCGGGCGTGCGCGCCGGCCGCATCCAGTTCACGTCGCTGTTGCCATTCAAGCCGGGGAACGTCGATCTGCCGCTGCACGGCGAGCGCCTCGCTTATCGCTCACCCGGCACGTTCGAGGTCGACGATCTCGGCTTCGATCTCGATCTGCGCGGCAACGTCGACGACGGCTTCGCGGTCGGCGGCGAGACGCGTCTCGTGTCCGGTCGTTTCATCCAGGACTTCAAGGTCCAGAGCCTCGTCATCAGCCCGCGCGTCGACGAGTCGTCGGTGCGTCCGTTCTACGAGGGCAAGCCGCTGCTCGAGGGGCTCGCGCTCGATCTCACCGTGCGCACCGTCGGAGAGGGCTTCGTCGTTCAAAACAACATCGCGCCCGAGATCCACGTCGACGTCCTCATTCACGTGGGCGGCACGCTGTCGCAGCCCGCAATCGCGGGCGACGTACGACCCACCGACGGCCGGTTCAACCTGCCGGGCATGCGCGGCGACTTCGACCTCGTCGCCAACGCGAACCACATCATCTTCGTCGAGACCAAGTCGATCCCCGACGGCGAGACGCCCGAGCTCGACATCCAGGCGCTGAGCACCGTCACCGACGCCAACGGCGCGGACCACCAGGTGCGCTTGCGCATCCACGGCCCGCTGCGCGAGGCGCAGATCGATCTGTCGACGGACGACGGCCTCGATCGCACGCAGACGGCGTTCCTACTGCTCACGGGCCGCACGACAACCGACTCGCAGCGCATCGGCACGCAGAACCCGACCGTGGGCGCCAACATCACGACGGGCGCCGACGTCGCGGGTCAGCTCACGCGGGACACGCTCGACAATCTCCTGCAGCCCTACATCGACAACACCTTCCTCAAGCTCACGGGCCTGAACCTGCGCCTCACCGTGGGCCCGGACGGCTTCCAGGGCCGCATTCGCAAGCGGATCAGCCGCAAGCTCAACCTCCAGGCCGACTATCTCCAGGGCTTCCAGAACAATAGCAAGGCGACGGCGCAGTTCGATCTCCAGGGGTTCGACTATCTAGGCGTCAGCCTGGGGGTCGAGCGCCTCACGCTGTCCTCGCAGCAAGGCGTCTCCGAGACGCTACCGCCGAACTTCAGCGGTGAGTTCCGGCTCGACTACCCAATCAGGAACTGACGCCCCCACCGTGAGACGCCGCCGCCCAGCTCTTCTCCTGCTCTCGCTACTGCTCGCGCCGCCCGCTCGGGCCCAGGAGGAGGGGATCGACGCCGAGGACGCGAAGGCCGAGCGGGGCGCGACGGCCCCCGAGCCGTCGCCAGCGGCGGCCATGCAGATCATCGTGGGTTACGAGCTTGCCGGATCGTACTTCGACCCGAAGGAGAAGCTCGAGGCGCTCCTCGCAAGCGTCGCGCCGCTCGGCTCTCCGTTCGTCGCGTCCGGCCCGGCCGACGATGTGGGCGGCGTGCTCATCGGGACGCTCCCGCGCGAGAAGAAGGCCCTCGAGGCCGTGGGGTACGGCGCCCGCATCTCGACGCGTCCTGGGCGCGGTGGGCTCATCGTCGTCGCGGAGGTCGAGCGCTACGATCGACTGCGCTACGTCTTCGTCGAGGGCAACGGGTGGAACGTCCGCCAGGACGAGCTCCAGCGGCGCATCTCGATCCGCGCGGGTCACGTCCTTCCGCCGGCGGGACCCGCGCGCGTGGCAGCGCTCGAGGTCGAGCGCGGACACGTCATCGAGTACCTGCGAGCCGCCGGGTACTTCGAGGCGAACGTCCGACTCGACGCCGTCCCCTCGCGTCGCGTCCCGGGCGCCGTGGACTTCTACGTTCGCATCCAGCGGGGGCCGGGTTATCCGCTGGGGCCGCTCGCCATCACGGGCAACCGCGCGATCTCGGCCGCGGACATCGACCCCCTCTTCCGGCACCGCGACTGGGAGACCTTGTGGCTCGATCCCTCGCCGTTCACGCAGAAGCAGCTGCGCGACGACGTCGAGAAGGTCGTCAAGAAGTACCGCGCGCTCGGCTACGTGGGCGCGCGCGTCTCGCATGACTTCAACCTGCAGCAGAGTATCGATCGCTCGGCGAAGAACGTGCGCCTCGGCCTCACGGTCAACGAGCGCAAACGCATCCAGATCGCCTTCGAGGGGAACGCCCACAAGGGCGAGGGCACGCTCAAGGACAAGCTGACGATGTTCGACCGCGGGTCGTACGACGACTACGAGCTCTCGGCGAGCGCCGACGGCGTCCAGCGCTACTATCAACAGGAGGGCTACTTCTTCGCGCGCGTCGAGTGGCGGCGCGATCACCTGTCGGCCGACGAGGATCGCGTGACCTTCGTCGTTGACGAGGGGCCGGAGCTCAAGGTG
>DATKFB010000557.1:0-2041 GCA_035544435.1 Polyangia bacterium | reverse complement strand
CCCCGTCAGCTCATCGAGGCTCAGCGCTGCGCCGAGCTCGCGGGCGCGGGCCTGCCGGTCGCCGACCTCGGCGGGCTGCGCCTCGCGAGCTTCCGGCTGCTGTTCGCGGGGCTCTTCGACGCGCCCGTGGGCGGCGCGCCGCTCGACGGCGCGCGGCGCGTGACGATTCGCCACCGCGCGGGCGCCGAGCCGAGCGCGCTCTTGCTCGCCGCCTGGCTCGCCTCGACGCTCGGGTGGCTGTTCTCGTCCGCCGAGCCATCGTCCGGCGGCGACGAGCCTGGCCCGCGCTTCCGCTTCGATCGGGCCGACAAGCCGCCCGTCGAAGTCGCGCTGCGCCTGTCGCCCGGAGAGTGCGGCACGAGCGGCATCGTCGCCCTCGAGCTGGAGGCGACCTTCGACGGGGGCAAGGCACTCTTCGCCGTGCGGCGCACCGAGCAGAATCACGCCACGCTCACGCTGCCGATCGCGCCCCCGCGCGTCGTCAAGCTCGACTCCCGCCGCGACGCAGAGCTGTGCGTGGCCGCGCTCGGTCCCGCCGGGCGCGATCCGCTGTTCGTGCGCTGTCTCGCCCTCGCGAGCCGCCTCGCGAGCTCGGGGGGCGCCGCGTGACGTCGCGCGCGCCCGCGCGAGGAGGTCACCTGCTTCCGCCATGACGCCGCCGCCGTCTTTCAGCCAGCTGCCCGGCGGCCCGACGATCGTCGTCGCCCCCGATCTCGACGGTGTCGCGCGCCTGGCCGCCGATCGCGTGCGCGTGATCGCCGCCGACGCCATCGCGGCGCGCGGCCGCTTTCGTTTCGCGCTCGCCGGCGGCTCGTCGCCGCGCGCGCTCTACGCCCACCTCGCGGCGGCCCGCGACCTCGACTGGGCGCGCACGGACGTCTTCTTCGGCGACGAGCGCAGCGTCGACCCTGACGATCCCCAGTCGAACTTCCGCATGGCGCGCGAGACGCTCCTCGCGCCCGGGGGCGCGCCGCCAGAGAACGTGCGCCGCATGCGCGGCGAGGATCCTGACCTCGACGCCGCCGCGCGCGACTACGAGGCGGCGCTTGGCGGCTCCGCGGCCCCCCCGCTCGATCTCGCGCTCCTCGGCATGGGCGCCGACGGGCACACGGCGTCGCTCTTCCCCGGGACGAAGGCCCTCGACGAGACGGGGCGCCTCTGCGTCGCCGTCGAAGTTCCGCAGCTCGCGACGCGCCGCCTGACCCTCACGACCCCGGTCTTCCTGGCGGCGCGCGAGCTGCTCTTTCTCGTCGCGGGCGCCGACAAGGCGGAGACGCTGCGGGACGTCCTCGGGCCCTCGCGCGACCCGCGCCGCTGGCCGAGCCAGGTGCTCCTGCGCCGCGCGCGCCCGCGCCTCGCGCTGCTCTTTTGCGATCGTGCCGCGGCGTCGAAGCTGTCGGCGTCCCCCAACGAAGAGGTGTCATGATCGTCCTGGCCGGAGACATTGGTGGAACCAACTCGAGGCTCGCGCTCTTCGAGGCGCAACCCGGGCCCCCGGGCGAGCCGCCGCGGCTCACGCCGCTCTTCGAGCGCACGATGCCGTCGAAGTCCGAGTCGTCGCTCGACGACATCGCCGAGGCCTTCCTGCGTGCGGCCGAGGTCGAGACGAAGGGTCGCGTCGCCAAGGGCAAGGGCATCGAAGCCGCATTCCTCGGCGTGGCCGGTCCCGTCGAGAACAATCGGCACCACCTCACGAACCTGCCGTGGGTCGTCGACGGACGGTCGCTCGCGGCTCGCCTCGGCATCCCGCGCGTCAACCTCGTCAACGACTTCGTGGCCGCCGCGCACGGCGTGACGGTCCTCGGTCCGGGCGACCTCGTGCCGCTCGGCAAGGGCACCCTCGTCGCGCGCGGACCAATCGCCGTGCTCGGAGCGGGCACGGGGCTCGGCGCGGCCTTTCTCCTGTGGTCCGATGCGACGAATCGCTACGACGTCGTCCCGTCGGAGAGCGGGCACGCCGACTTCGCGCCGCGCACGCCCCTCGAGGCCGGCTTGCTCCAGTACCTCACGGCCAAGTACGGGCGCGTGTCCTGTGAGCGCG
>DATKFB010000556.1:0-2074 GCA_035544435.1 Polyangia bacterium | reverse complement strand
CGCAGGTCCTCGAACGCCCTCTCGGGAGCCACCGACACGCTCTCGAGCAGGAGCGCGAAGGCCGCCTCGTCGAGCCCGGCCTGCTCGGCCGCCTCCGCCATGAGGGGCACCTGGCTCGTGACGAAGTCGGAGTCCGGGGCGATCTCGAGGAGTCGGCCCACGAGGTAGAGATCGAACGCGCTCGCGATGGCCTCGCCGAGGAGCAGCGCGGCCGGCGAGCTTCCCGCGGACGCGCGCGCGAGGGCGCGCCCCACGACGTGGTGGAGCGCGGTGTGCGCGAGCACGTCGGGCGCGACGTGGCCGTCGACGAGCACGCTGGCCTCTTCCGAGGGCGACCAGAAGGTCAGGTTCAGGAACAGCGCGCGGTCCCAGCTGGCGTTCTCGCCGGCGTCGGCGACCTTGAACTTATGCCCGGACGCGCGCAGCGCCTCCTTGAGGCGATGGTAGACCGCCACGCCGCGGAAAGAGGTCTCGTCGTCGATCGTGAGCTCGTCGAGCGTCAGGCTGCGCAGCGGCACGGGCTCACGATACTCCAGTGCGCACGCCGCGCATCCGAGCGGCCTCGCGGTCGGCAAATAAGGACGCGACCAATCGAGTAGCGACATCGGGCGCCGAACGATCAAAACTGATCGGCCCATGGACGAGCCGCTGACCTCCGCGCCGGAGCACTACGGGCGCTACCGCCTCGTCGAACGCATCGGCGTGGGCGGAATGGCCGAGGTCTTCAAGGCCTACGTCGAGGGCCGCGAGGGGTTCGGCGACGCCTTCGTAATCAAGCGCATCCGTCCCGAGAAGGCCGACCGGGCGGAGATCATCCAGATGTTCTGCGACGAGGCGCGCATCGCCGCGCTGCTGTCGCACCCGAACATCGTCGAGACGTACGACTTCGGCCAGATCGGCGGCGCCTACTTCATGACGATGGAGTACCTGCGCGGGCGCGACCTCTCGGCCGCCATGCGCGCCTCGCGGCTGCGCCTGGCCGCCGTGCCGCCCTTCGTCGCGGCGCGCATCGCCGAGCAGGTCGCGCTCGGCCTCGAGCACGCGCACCGCGCGACGTTCGCCGACGGGCGCCCCGCCGAGATCATCCACCGCGACGTCACGCCGTCGAACATCATGCTGCTCGCCTCGGGCGGCGTCAAAGTGCTCGACTTCGGCATCGCGAAGGTCGCCGCGAGCGCGCGCGTCGAGGCGGCCGTGCCGCGCAAGAGGCGCATCAAGGGCAAGCTCGCCTATCTGTCGCCCGAGCAGGTGCGCAACGCCGATCTCGACGCCCGCTCCGACATCTTTTCGCTCGGCGTCGTGCTGTGGGAGATGCTCGTGGGCCAGCGCCTCTTCGCGGGCGGCAGCGAGTTTGAGACGCTGCGCAACGTGCTGACGCTGCCCGTCCCGCCACCTTCGTCGAAGCGCCCCGACGTACCGCCGGCGCTCGACCGCGTCGTCGCGCGCGCCCTCGAGCGCGACCGGGACGCGCGCTACGCCTCGGCGGCCGCCCTCGCGCGAGAGCTCGGCGCGGCCCTCGGGCAGGCGCCAGCGGGCCGCGACGATGTCGCCGCGCTCCTCACGACTCTGTTCGGCGACGATGCGGCCCGGCCGCGCGAGCGGATGACCGCGTCGCTCAGCGGCGACAGCATCTCGTCGCTCGAAGGCGAGGCGTCCGGGCGCGTGACCGGCGAGGAGCCGATCGCCTCCGACGTCGCGCCCACGCGCGCCGAGGGCTCGCGGTCGGCGCCCGAAGCGCGCGGGCCGCCGCCGGCGCGGCGCCACCGCGCGCTCGCCGTCGGCGCGGCCGCGGCGCTGCTGGCCGCCCTGGCGCTCGGCGTCTTCTGGCGCCGCGCCTTCAGTCCAGCTGCGCCAGATCCGTCTCGACCAGCAGATACAACGAGCGCAGGAAGGTGAGCCGCTCTTCCGGCTCGGAGAACTGGTCCATCCAGGCGCGCAGGGTCCGCTCGCCGTCGAGCAGCTCGAGCACCTCGCGCGGCGTGGGGCCGATGCGGAAGGCCTCGGGGTGGACGCGCCGGTTGCGGGTCGCGGCGGGCCGGTAGTCGACGAGCGGCGCGAAGCGCTGCTCGAGCAG
>DATKFB010000555.1:0-26682 GCA_035544435.1 Polyangia bacterium | reverse complement strand
GAGCCCGGTGTCGGCGAGCCACGCCTTGAAGCGGTCCCAGACGCCCGCTTCCGCCGGCGCGACCTCGACGTTCTTCAGCACCGGCTTGACGCCGCCCTCGATGCGTCCGCCTTTGGCGCGGAACTCGGCGAACAGATCGATGGTTCCCTTCGGCGTTTGCAGCTTGGTCTTCGGCTCGATGAAGTCGTAGAGCTCCGCCACGCGCAGCCCGACCACCTCGAAACGTCCAGCGAGGGCCAGCGGGCTCGCGAACGGATCGGCCGAGACGAAGAGGCGCAGGTCACCGCTGCGGCCGACGACTCCTTTGGCGCTGATCATCGTGGGCCGCTGCCTCGCGAGCGTCTCGCGCGTCGCGAGGTTCTCGGCGGCCAGATCGAGCCGGTGCACCCAAAGCTCGGGATGGCGGGGCTGCCCGTCGTCGCGAAACAGGAACTCGCCCCGCAGGATCTCCACGCGGTCGACCTTGAGCGGCGTCACGTGCCGCAGTTGTGTCGAGATGTCCGGGGCCTTGGCTGCTGCCTTGGGCCTGGCCGGCCCGCGCGCCGGCTGCGCGACCACCGTGATCTTGGGCTCGACGATGCGCGCCCGCGCCACGAGCTCGCGGTGGAAGAGACGGCGCCAGTCGACGCCGACGTGCACGGTCTCCGCAAAGAACAGCGGCGCCTTCCAATCTCCGCCCGGGTCCTGGATGAGCTTGAGCCGCGTGATCGTGTACCCGGGTCCGAACAGCGTGACGTGGACCTGATCGAAGTCTCCGCGCATGCCCTCCATCTGCGAGAGCGAGCGCCGCGTGAAATGAGTCGCGATCGGATCGAGAACGAGCCGCACGATCACGGCGAGCGCAACGACGACGAGCGCCGCGACGGCGACGCGGCGAGCCCATCGCGGCCATTCTGAATATGCGGATCTCATCTCGGCGAACTTCTAAGCACGCCGCGCGCCAATTCGGTCAGTGCCAGACGGGTCGGCGATGACTACATTCGTGCGAGGAGGCTCACGACATGAATGTCTTCGAAGTCATGACTCGCCGGGTCTATTCGTGTCGGCCGGGGGACACGCTCGCGACGGCGGCCGGGCTCATGTGGGACCACGACGTCGGGTGCGCGCCGGTCGTGGACGCCGGGGGACGCGCCGTCGGAATGATCACGGATCGTGACATCTGCATGGCGGCCTACACGCGCGGCGCCCGCCTCGCGGAGCTCGACGTCGCGAGCGTGATGTCGCGCGACCTCCACGCCTGCGCGCCGGAGCAGAGCGTCGCCGAGGCCGAGGACCTCATGCGCCTCGAGCAGATCCGGCGCATGCCCGTCGTCGACGCCGGCGGCAAGCTCATCGGCATCCTCTCCCTCGCCGATGTCGCGCGCGAGGCCGTGCAGCAGAAGCGCCGGCCGCACGGTGAGCCGCTCGACGAAGAAGTGACGACGACGCTCGCGGCGGTGTCGGAGCCACGCGCCTCGGCGTAGCCGCCTCGGCGGTCTCGCCTCGATCTCACCTAGAGATCGAGGCTCACCGTCGGGAAGATGTCGACCTCGAAGCGGCCGGCCGGCAGGGGCGCCCCGGCCGCGAGGCGCGGTATTGCGACGACCAGGAACACGAAGGACTGTTTGGCCTCGATGGTCTTCACGATGCGCGTGTACGCGGCCGAGCCCTCGACGAGCCTGACGTGGCGACCTTCATCGACGAAGGTCGCGCCCGCCGCGACCGGCGAGATGCTGTCGAGGAGCACGACGCCATGATCGGCCTCCGTCTTCGTCCCGGACGGCCCGACGTAGACGTCGATGCGCGGGACGTCGAACGTCAGCGTGTTCACGGGCAACGTGTACGCGAGGTCGATGCTGCGCACGACCACGGCCGGCCGTTGCTCGACCTTCGCGACGAAGGCGTCGTCTCGCATGACATCGAGCTCGTACGGCAAGCGCGCGAGGGCCTGCGCGAAGCACCGATCGATCTCGGGGTCGCAGCGGACGTCGACGTTGACGTCGTCCGCCGAGTCGTCGGTCGACGTCGCCTCCCGCAGCGCTTGTCCCGCGCCGCAGGCCGTCGCCGCCGCGGACGCGCACGCGACCGTTGGCACGATGCCACTCGCCGCGCCGAAGTCGGCGCGGTACGCGTGTGGCGCCAGAGTGACATCGACCTCGGAACCATTGGTGCTGCAGCCAGCGGTGACGCCCACCGTCGTGATCGTCGCGGCTAAGAACAACCGCGTCAGTGGCGTAAGCGTCATAACAACAACCTAAGACCGCGCGACGCACTTACAAGTCGGGCGCGCGATCGCCGGCCTCTCTGCCTCTCGAAATTCGCGAATGAGGCCTTTCCTCGGCGCGCCGTTGGATCCAACCTCGTCCAATGCTCTCCGACGACGAAAAGACGCCCCCTCTCATCGCGGTCGACCTCGATCTATTCAAGAGCACCGCTCCGACGCCCCTGGTCCGAAAGACCCCACCCGCGGGGCGACCGCCTGGCGCGTTGTCGGTCTCCGAGCTGGTCGAGAAGATCACCGAAGAGGTCAGGCGTGGGACCGCCGACGAGCTCGACCGCAAGCAACGTGAGCTGCGGGCCGAGCTCGGCGCCGAAATTCGCAGCGCGGCGAGCCTCGGCATCGCGGCGCTCGTGATGAACGCGGTGGCCATCCTCGCCGTGTTGGGATTCGCGCACGCGCTCCCCGGTCGGGGCGTGGGAGCGGCCCTCGTCGGCTTGGCGGTCGTCTTCGTCGCCGCGGTCACTATCGGCTCACGTCGGGGACGAACGACCGCAAAATAGCGGCACGCGCAGCGGTAGCATCAGCAGATCTCCCCCGGTAACGCCACGTCACCGGGGCGTAATCGGGCCTCCAAACTCCCCGCGCCAATACGTTCGGGGCCCCTGGCACGTCGATTGCGACGTTCGACAACCGATGATCGAGCTCGGTCAAACGGTCGGGAACTATCGAATCACCGCCAAGCTCGGCGAGGGGGGCATGGGAGCCGTGTTCCTCGCCGAGCACCCGGTCATCGGCCGCAAGGCGGCGCTCAAGGTCATCCACCCCCAGCACGCGCGGAACGCCGACGTCGTCACGCGCTTCGTCAACGAAGCCTCGGCCATCAGCCGCATCGGACACGAGCACATCGTCGAGGTCACCGACTTCGGGCGAACGCCCGACGGCGAGTTTTACTTCATTATGGAGTACCTCGAAGGCCAGGCGCTCTCGGACGTCATCACGCGCGAGGCGCCGTTCGAGCCCGAGCGCGCCATCGCGATCGCCGCACAGATCGCCGACGCGCTCGCGGCCTCGCACGCGCATGGCGTCGTCCACCGGGATCTCAAGCCCGAGAATATCTTTCTCGTCCCGCGCGGCGACGACCCCGCCTTCGTCAAGGTGCTCGACTTCGGCCTGGCCAAGCTCGTTCATGGCGAGGGAGCGAGCGCGCACGACACGAGCACGGGCATCGTCATGGGCACGCCTTACTACATGGCACCCGAGCAGTGCCAGGGACGAGGAGAGCTGGACCACCGCGCCGACGTCTATGCCCTCGGCGTCGTCTTGTTCGAGATGCTGACGGGCAAGCTGCCGTTTGGCGGTAACGGCTACGCCGAGGTGCTCATGAAGCAGATCTCGATGCGGCCGCCCGCGGCCCGCAGCCTCGTGCCCGACCTGCCCGAGGCGCTGGACGTCATCCTCCACCGCGCGCTCGCGAAGGATCCGGCCGAACGTTTTCCGACGATGATCGCGTTCCGCGACGCCCTGCTCGAGCCCTCCGCGCACGGCGCGGCCTCGCCGCACGTGAGCATCCACGACGATCTGTCGGGGCGGATGCTCGCCGCGCGGCCGATGTCCCGGGCCGAGATCACGCTGCGGCGAGGTCCAGCGCCCAAGGTCCCCACGACGTTCGGCGAAGGGGTGGGGCAGGTCGTCGACGATCCGACTCTGGACCGAATTCCCAGAAACTACCGGCCCGGCCGCGCCGTCGCCGTCGGGGGCGCGGCGGCGCTCGCGGGCATGGCGCTCGCCGCGGGCCTGACCTACGGGGCGGCCTTCCGATTCACGCGGGCCGCGGGCTCGGCCTCGCCGCGCGTCGTCTCGCTCAGCTTCAGCTCCGATCCCGCCGGCGCCACGGTCGTCGCCTCCGATGGTACGATGCTCGGAACGACGCCGCTGTCCGTCCAGGTGGCGCGCAAAGATGCCCCGGTCGTGTACGAGTTCCAGAAGGCGGGGTTCGAGCCCAAGACAATGTCCCTCATTCCCAACGTGTCTTCTTCCTTCTTCACGCTCCTCTCCGCGGAACGACACGCGGAGGCGCCGGTATCGAGTCCGACGACTCCGACGTACGTCGACGACGATCCGCCGGCGGCGAAACGCATGGTCGTCTCGACCTCCCGTCGCCACCGCGACGCGAAGTCCGCCACATCGACGATGCTCCGTAATGACGACGACGAAGATGGCGTCCTCGCGCCGTCCTTCCTGAAGTGAGCCCGCCGCCGTGAGCCGGGGCGTCAGCCGGGGCGTCGCGGCCCTTTCGGCTTGCGGCGTGCTCGCACTCGTCGCGGCGCCGCGTGGAGCGCGGGGGCAGGCCCGCGAGCTCAACATCGTCCCCATCGTCGGGGGCGACAGCGACATTGGCGTCGGGGGCGGCGTCATCGGAGATTGGGCGGCCCTGCAGCCCGGAGACCCGCCCTACCGCTGGCGCCTCGAGATCTCCTCCTTCGTGACGTTCAAGGTCCGAACCGGCGACCGGCTCGTCCTGCCTTACAACGACGAGTGGGTAGAGCTCGTGGTCCCGCGGGCCGGTCCCGGCGGACGGCTGCGCGTCGACGCGCGCCTGGCCTTTACCGACGAGGAAACGCTGAAATACACCGGCATCGGCAACGCGTCTCCCCCGCTCGCCCCGGGGCTGCCCATCGAAGACAGCGAATATGCGCGCCTGCACCCCACGGCATCGCTCGAGGTGCGCATACACCTCTCGGATCACCTCTTCGCCCTCGCCGGCTCGGCCTTCACGTACAACCGCCTCGCCGTGGGCCCAGGCACGGTCCTCGCTAGGGATCGCGCCATGGGCTCGCCCGAGGTCCGAGCGCTGCTCGGAGGCCTCGACCCCCACGGCGTCGAGCTCCTCACGGTCGAGGCGCAGTACGACTCGCGCGACGACGAGATCGTCACGCGGCGGGGGCAGTTCCACACGCTGCGCTTCCGCGTGAGCCCGCGGGTCGGTTCGGCGCTGCCGTATCAATACGAGCGGCTCACGCTCGCGGGCCGCGTCTATCAAACCTCACCCTCGGGCAGGCTCACCGTCGCGGCCCGCCTCGTGGGCGACCTGCTCCTCGATGACGCACCCTTCTACGAGATGGCTCGCTTCGACGAGACCACGGCGATCGGCGGGGGCAAGGCCGTGCGCGGCGTGCCGGCGCAACGTTACTATGGCAAGCTCAAGTTTTTCGGCAACGTCGAGGTCTCTACGCCGATTCGCTCCTTCTCGTTGCGCGCCAAGGCGCTCGTGCTCGGGCTCGCGGCCTTCCTCGACGGCGGCCGCACCTGGACGGAGCTCGGCCACGCACACCCCGAGCTCGACGGGACGGGCCTCGGCCTCAAGTACGGCGTGGGAGGCGGTCTTCGCCTCCAGGAGGGGCGTACGTTTCTCCTGCGCCTCGACGTCGCGTGGTCTCCCGACGCGAGGCCGATCGGCGCCTACTTCGCGGCCGGCCAGATCTTCTAGGCTTCTAGTGCCTCGGTAGGGCCTCGAGAAGATTCTTCAAGTCGTCGGCGTGCTCTTCCTCGACGGCTAGGATCGCTTCGAGGAGGCGGCGTGTCGTGTGATCGCCGTCGGCGACGTAGCGGATCATCTCGGTGTACGACTCGATTGCCACGCGCTCCGCCACGAGATCCTCCTGGATCATGTCGAGCAGCGTCGTGCCTTCGACGTACTCGGAGTGGCTCCGCGTCGCGAGCCCGCGCGGATCGAGGTCGGGCGCGCCGCCGAGCTGCGTGATGCGATCCGCGAGCTGATCGGCGTGTCCCTGCTCCTCGTTGGCGTGCTCCAGGAACTCCGCGGCCACGGCCTGCGCGTGGATGCCCGTGGCCATGAAGTAGTGCCGCTTGTAGCGCAGAACGCAAACGATTTCCGTGGCGAGCGCCTGGTTGAGGAGCTCCACCACCGATGCCCGGTCGCAGCCGTAGCCGGCCGTGACGGCGCCCTTTTCCATGTGCTCGCGCGCGCGCCGACGAAGCTCTACGACGTCAGACAGAAAGGGCTTCGTCGGCGGCGCGACGCGGGATTCCGGGTTCTTATTCGCCATGCGCCACGTTTAAGCACGCACGGCGCGATTTACAAGGCGGTCACTTCGTGGCGGCGGCCTTTTCCGACTCTTTCTTCTCCTTGACGCCCGCCTTCTCGACCTTGTTCCCCGACTTCTCCATCTGTTCGGCGGCGTCTTGGCGGGCCTCCGCGGCCTTCATCTTTGCCTTGCCCTTCTTCTCCACGCGCTCCCCGGCCTCCGCCTCGGCCTTGTTGCCGGTGTCCTTGCCTTCCGACTTCATGGCCCTGCCCTTCTTTTCCATCTGGTCGGCGTGTGCCTTGTCGGCGTCGGCCGCCTTCTCCTCGGCGTTGCCCTTGCGCTCCATCCGGTTTCCCTCTTTCTCGGCGTTCGTCGGCTCATTGGCGCCGGCACGAGCTGGAACGAAAGCGAGGGCACCGAGAATCATGGATGCATGAATCAAACGTCGAACCATTGGTAACCTCCGTGGGGGCTGTTTGGCACAAATCTGGGCATGATTGGCAACGACGCAACCCCAGCCCGAGCGTTCAGACCCTGGCGAGAAGAAGGCGGAATTTGTTCTCGATGCGATAGCCCCCGTCGGCGCGCTTGAATGGCACCAGCATGCCCTCGTTGGCGCGAGCTACGGCCCCGTCGCCCGCGAGCTCGGCCGCCTTCACGGCGACGCCAGAGGCGGCCAAACCGCGCAGCGCCGTCGGGAGGTCGGGATGGGTGAAGGCACACTCGACGACCATGACTTCACCGACGAAGCGCGGGCCATCGCGTGGCTCGAGGACGCGCTCGAAACCTTCGACCGGCTCGGCATGCCGTTCGAGAGCGCGCGCTCGCGCATTCACATCGCCGCGTTGCTGTCGGCGCGCGACGCTGACACCGAAGTCGCCCTCTCGGAGGCTCAGGCCGAGAAGGCGGCCTTCCAGCAATCGGCACGCGCGCTTCGCCGATGAGGCGGCCGAGCTGCTGCGCAAGCTCGGGGTGGGCGGCCGTGGCGGCTCCGCCGGTGCGCGTCGGCGAGGCCCTCTCGCGGCGCGAGCTCGAGGTCGCCGAGCTGCTCGGACGCGGGCTGTCGAACACGGACATCGGCGCGCGTCTGTTCATCAGCCCCAAGACCGTCGAGCACCACGTCGGTCATGTGCTCGCGAAGAAACATCGGGCCGCCATGGAGGCTTACGTCACCCGCTCGAGCCTCTCGTCCGGTCGGGCGCGCGCCGCGAAGTGAAGCCGGAGCCGCGTCGACGCGCGCACGCCGCCCCTAGCCTGATCGCGCCTCGGGCGATTCCGACGAACGCGTCGCCAGGACGTGCGTCGCGAGCTGGCGGGCCGCCACGGAGACGACGGCCGCGGCCGCCGCGCCGAGGACGCGCTTTGCGACCGACGTCTGCGGCGCTGCGCCGACGCGTTCCGGATGCGCGGCGACCCGTCCCAGCGCGCCGACGAGGCCCACTGCCTTCGAGGGTTTGCGCCCCCAACGTCGCCAGCCGAGCACGGCGGCGACTCCGAGGCCGACGATCCCGAGGCCGATGCCGATGGGTTTGACGTACCGGCGGACGAGCTCGTGCCGGCGATGGTCGAGCTCGTTCATGAGGCCCGTGAGGTTTTCACGGATGGCCTCGGCCTTCTCGTCGAGCTCCTCGGCCTTCCTCTCCCGATCCTCGGTGGGCCGGCGAGGCTCGGGACCTCCATCCGACGTCACGCCATTCTTTCCTTGGTCCACTTGACGTCCTCCTTGAGCTCGCGCCGAGTTCTGTTCATGGGTTTCTGAACGCGCTTCCGCCAGCCCAGGAGTCCGGCGATGAGGGCCACGAGCCCGGCGACACCGCTGACGAGCAGCCCCGCGGTCCACGCCGGCATCACGAGCGCGAGCGCCATGACGGCCGTGACGAGCAGCAGGTTGACCGTCGCAAGCGCGGCCAGGGCCGCGACCGTCAACCTCTCGGCGGCGCCGGCCTCCGCGCGCAAATCGGCGCGCGCTTCGTTGACGGCGAGCTCGATGTGCGTCCGCGCGAGCTGCCCCACCTCGGTCATGACTTCCTTGATGAGCTCACCGGTCGACAACGAAGCGACCGGGCGCTCGGCGAGCGGCGTCGCCGCCGTCCGCCGCGCCACCGCCGCGCCCGACGATGAGACCTTCGACGCTGATTTGTCTTCGACACCCCGTTCCGACTTCATGGATTTCACCTTTCCGGCCGAGACGCCCGTGTCCTCGAGGAGCTGGGGCTCTCCTCGCAACGCCCGATCCAACTGCAAGAGTTGGCGATAGATCACCTGCCACTCGTCGAATTCGACGTCGAGCGCGCCGAGCCTCCGCGTGAGCGCGTCGAGTCGATCGAGCAGGACGGCCGAGCCCCGATGCGCCCGGGGATCGGCGTCGAAGACCTTCCAGATCCGGCGGACGTCGCGCTCGATCTCTTGCGCCTCGGGCGCGAAGGTCTGCAGTCCGTCGCTGTGGACCACGGTCTCCTCGATGAGCCCGTGAGCCCAGGTCAGCCTCTGGCCCTTGCCGCGCAAGAGGACGCCGCTCGTGTAGAAAGACACGGCGATGCCGGGCGCCTCGTAGTCCTCGAGGCTCTGCGGAACGAAGGAGCCGAACGCAGCGCCTCCAAACCACGCCAGGATGCGCGTGGGAGCCTTGACCCACCAGCCGGGCTCCGCGGCCGCGAGCCCGAAACCGTGCCGGTTCAGCGTCGCGACGGTCAGCGCGGCCACCTCGTGATATGCCGCGGTGTCGGTGACGAGCGGGATGTCGGCGCTCTTCTCGCTGCGCGCCAGGGCCATGAGGCGCATCAACGGAACCGACACGAACATCACGATGAACGCGAGCGCCAACCCCAACGTGAGCGGGAACCCGCGCAACAAACGCTTGCCGATGGGCTCGCGCGTCTCGAGGCGCCCCCTCGACGCGATGGCCAAGCCGAGGGCCAACGGAACGGCGAGGGCGAGGGCCAACCAGACGAGCCGCACGACCCGGGACGGCACGCCGTGAGGGAGCGGGACGAAGGCCAGCGCGAATGCCGCCACCTTGGGCGCCGCCACGCCGACCGCCAGCAGCGGCCAGGCCACGGCCGCGCCAACGATCGCGGAGAGGACGGTCTGATCGCGCGCCGTCGTGTGGCCGAACAGGGCGTTGACGGCCCAGCCGAAGATCGCGTTGAGGATCTTCCCCGCGGAGCGCGTGATGAGAGCGAAGAGAGCCTGGAGAATTGCCATGTCCAAGCAATTTGGGTCTGGCCGGAGACGAAGGAAGGGCGCACTGACGAAGCCGCATCTTTCGACCGGCCCAAGCGTGCCTAGCTTTTCTTCATGGAGGTGGCTCATGCGCGTCAAATATTTTGGTCTCGCCGTCGGCGTGTGGTCTTTGTGTCTGTCCTCGGTCTCCGCGTGGTCGGCTCCGCTGGAGGCGCCTCGGAACGTCAAGGCCGAGGCCGCCACGCCGCGCTCCGCGGAGCTGTCCAGCCGCGCCGCCAGCGCGGAGATGGCGGGCGATCCTCAGGACGCCCTGAAGCTGGCAGAAAAGACGATCGCCGCCAATCCGCGCGACCCCTGGGGTTACTACGACAAGGCCATCGCGTTGGCACACCTCACTAGGGTCGACGAGGCATTGCAGGCATACTCGGCCGCCGAAGGGTTCTTCGCGCCCTCCGATCTGTGGGGCCGCTCGATCGCCATCTACGGGAGGGCGCACGCGCTCGAACAGGCCGGCCGCTGTGCGGAGGCCAAGAGCGAGTTCGAGCGCTACGCCGCCTTCGTCCGTGAGCGCGATCCCAAGTCGGCGGACATGGCCACGCGGTACGCCGCCGACTGCAGGTCGCCGGCCACCTTGGCGCCCAAGTCCGCGCGGCCCTGAGGCGCGCGCGAGTTCATAACGGCGCGACGAGACAGCGGCCCGCTTCGAAGCTGATCTGCGCCGGCATGCCGAAGCGGTCGGCCGGCAAGCTCTCGGCCGACAAGGTCGCGGTGTCGATGCCGACGAGCTCGGCCTCGAGCCGTTGGCAGAAGATGCGCGCTTCGCGCGCGCCGCGCGCACCCGCCACGGCTCGCCCGCGCAACGGCGCGTAGACGTGGATGTTGCCGTCGGCCAGCAACTGCGCGCCGGGGTTGACCGGCGCGAGGACGATGAGATCGTTGCCCTGCGCGTAGACGATCTGGCCGGAGCGCACGGTCTGGCGCACGACGAGCGGCAGCGCGTGCGCGACGCCCCCCGGCTCGGGCGCCGCGGCCGGTGCGCCCGGCGCCAAGGAGGCGCGCGCCGACGAAGGAGCGCTCGGCCCGTCGAGCGCGGCGGGACTGCCCAGGCGCTGTGCCTCGAGAGCGCGCAGGCGGACGCTCCAGCGCGCGAGACGTTCTTCGTCGGCCCCCTGCGCGCAAAGACGGCGATAGATCACGAGCGCGTCGTCGAGGCGGCCTTGCCGCGCGCAAAGCTCGGCCATCGTCTCGGTGCCGAAGAGCTCGCCGGCGGCGTCCATCCGGCCATTGTCCGACGAGCGGCCGGTCGGTCAAGTTCCGAGCGGCGTCTGGCGCGTCACCCGCGCCGCCCGGACGCCCCGGCGCACGGCGCCCTCGACGGGCGCATAGGTCAGCTCCTGGCGCTCGCGCGCCGCGCGCAACAAGAGCGCGCCGCGGCTCATGTCCCCGCGCCCCACGAAGGCCGGCGGGAAAAGCAAGTGGTCGCCGAAGACGCGCGTCAAGGGGTAAACGTACTTGTCGGAGGCCACGCTGCCGAGCAGCACGAACCGCGTCGTGGCCCCGAAGGCGCGCTCGAGCGCCTCGACGTCGCGCACGAGGGGGCGGGTGAAATCGGCGTTGCGAGGCGCAATGGGCACGCGCGCCCAGGCGCGCAGCCGATCGGCCGTCACGCGCTCGTCGAGGGGGCGCAATCCCTCCGCCGGGGTGATGACGAGCGCGCCCGCGAGCCCTTCCGGCGGACGACCGAACGTCCCGGCATAGGCAGCCTTCCCTCGAAAGTAGAGGCTGCTCACGAAGCTGAACGCCTCGACGAGCGGGACGCCGCGCGCGTCGCGCAGCTCGCGCGCCAAGGGCGCCTCCGACTGCGCGCGCAGCACGAAACCGGCGCGCGCGCCCGAAAGGTTCACCGGCGAAAGCAGGAAGACCGTGTGCAATGACGCGGAGGGCGAGATCGCGAAACGATAGCAGACCGCCGTCCGGCGCCCGGGCGGCCTTCCCTCTCTCGAGAAGGTGTCTAGGTTTGGCGGGAGGTGGTTTCAAGGACCGGTCGGTTCCTCGCGGTGTTTCCGATGCTCATCGGGTCGCTCGGCTGCGCGCATGATCCTCTCTCGACGGGAGTGTGGGTGCACGATCTGCACATCGAGGGCAACCACGCGTTCTCCGACAGCGAAATCCGAGACGTGCTCGCGACGCAGAAGACCGGCTGGTGGCCCTTCGCCTCGAAGAAGTGGTTCGACCAGGCGGCCTTCGATCTCGACCTGCAGCGCATCACGGCGTTCTACGCCGACCACGGGTACTTTGACGCGCGCGTCACTGGTCATCGCATCACGCCGGTAGGCGGGCACGCGAGCGAGGTCGACGTCGTCGTCACCGTCGAGGAGAGCTCGCCCACGAAGATCGCGGCCGTGAACCTGCACGGCTTCCCCGCGGCCGAGGGGGGCCGCGCGCGCAAGGAGGCAGCGTCCTGGGACGTCGTCCCCGGCCGCCGCTTCGACTACGGCTCGTACGCCACGCTCAAGGAGCGCCTCGGCGACCGCCTCAAGGAGGCCGGCTACGCCTACGGCGAGGCTCATGGAACGGTCGCGATCGACCGCGACAAGCACGCGGCGACGGTCGACCTCGAGAGCCGGCCCGGACCCCTCGTGCACCTCGGGCGCACGAGCATCGACGGCAACGGGGGTATCCCCGCACTCAAGCTCCTCAACCGCGTCACCTGGAAGCCAGGCGATCTCTACGATCCCCGCGACCTCGCGACGACGCAAGGACGCCTCTACGACCTAGGCGTGTTCTCGTCGGTCCGCCTCGATCTCCCGCCCGTGCCCACGGAGGTCGCCGACGTGGCCATCGCCGTCAAGCCCGGGCCGCTGCACGAGGTGCGCGCGGGCGCCGGCCTCGGCATCGAGCGCATCCGCCAGGAGGCGCGGACCCGCTTCGAGTGGACGATGAGCAACTTCCTCGGCGGCCTGCGCCGGTTGCGGCTGCGCTTTCAACCCGCTTGGGTCGTCATCCCGTCGGTGTCGGATCCGCGTTACAGCGGACCCGCCGCCGAGAACGACGTGCAGCTCACGCAGCCGGACCTGTTCGGCAGCCGCGTCACGGGCCACGTGCTCGCCGGCTACGACCTCGGCATCGCCGAGGGCTATCGCTACTACGGCCCGCGCGGGCAGCTCGGGCTCGAGCGGCCCCTGCTGCGCGAGCGCCTGCTCGTGGGCGGTTCGTGGAACCTGCAGTACCTCGACTTCTACGACGTCGCCCAGGACGTCTTCGGCGCCGCGGGCGATCGGTTCTTCGGCTTCGTGAACCCCTATCGTCTCGCCTACGTCGAGGCGTTCGCCCAGCTCGACCTGCGCAATCGTCCGCTAAACCCGACCTTCGGCGGCTACCTGTCGCTGCACGTCGAGGAGGGCGATCCCGTGGTCGGCGGCGCCTTCCGCTACCTCAAGCTCACGCCCGAGCTGAGGCTCTACGCGCCGCTCGGTCACCGAGTCGTGCTGGCGGGGCGCGCCCTCGTGGGGGGCATCGACACTTACGGGGAGGACCAGAGCCCCATCACGCGTCGCTTTCGCCTCGGTGGTCCGTCGAGCCACCGCGGCTTCGGCTTCGGCCGCCTCTCGCCGCAGGCGCGCGCCAGCGACGGAACGCTGGTGCCGTACGGCGGCGACGGCGAGGTGCTGTTCTCGGGCGACCTCCGCATCGAAGCGACGAAGGTCGGCGGCAACTGGCTCTACGTCGTCCCGTTCGTCGACGCGGGAGACGTCGCGCTCACGTTCGCGGCGCTCGACCTCACCAACCTCCACGTCGCGACCGGGCTGTCGCTCGAGTACACGACGCCCATCGGGATCCTGCGCGCGGGCGCGGGTGTCCGCCTCAACCGGCTCGGCGGCAACAACCCCGACCCCAACGACAGGTTCGCGTTCCACATCACGATCGGGGAGGCCTTTTGACAATGGCCACCCGACCACGCGCGCATCGGAGCGCCTGGGAACGCGCGGCGCGCGGCGCGGCCTGGCTCATCTTCGGGCCGCTCGTCGCGGGGCTCGCGCTCGTGAGTCTGGCCTTGCTCTATGCCCGGACCGACGCGGGGCGTGACCACGTGCGACGCGCCGCCCTCGCGCAGGCGCGGAAGGTCATCCCCGGGCTCGACGTCGGTCGCGTCGAAGGCGACTACGTACACGATCTGCGTCTCGTCGACGTCGACGTGCGCGATCGGCAGGGGCGCGCGGCCGTGCACGCCGACTCCGTCCTCGTGCGCTTCGCGCTCGCGCCGCTGTTGCAGCACCGCGTGGCCGTCAGCGAGCTGCGCATCGACGGCGCGCGCGTCCTCGGGCTCGCGGACTCCGAAGGGCGCCTCAACCTCGCCGACCTCGTGGCGCCGACCCCCGCCGAGGCGCCGCGCGCGCTCTCTCCCGCGGCGAGCGGTCCCTCAGCCTGGCGCATGCACGTCGAACGCATCGTCATCGACGGGGCCGCCACGCTCGAGCCCCCCGACGGCGGACGCGTCGAGCTCACGTCGCTGTCCCTCCTGGGCGCGCTTCGGATGGACGACGCCGTCCACGTGGCCGTCGAGCGGCTCGACGTGCGGAGCAACGCGGGCGCGCTCGCGCTGCGGGGAAGCGCGGCGACGGCCCGCGACGCGCGCGGCGCGACGACCCTCGGCGACTACGTCGTCTCGCTGCAGGCCGCCGACCTCGACCCTGCGCGCGCGGGCGCGGGACCCACGGCGCGGCTGTCATTGACGCTCGCCGCGCGCGGTCGCGGCCTGCCGCTCGCGCCGGGCGGGCACGGCTCCGCGACGCTGCGCGTGTCGCCCTCGGAGGTCGCGGGTATCGCCGTCAAAGGAGCGGAGCTCGACGCCACGACGACGGGCGAGCGCTGGGCGGTCACGAAGCTGGGCGCGCGGCTCGTCGGCCTCTCGGTCGCGGGCGGCGGTCACGGCGAGGGACCGCGTGTCGACGCCGCCGCCCTGAAAGCGACGTTGGATGGCGCGTTGCCCGGCGCGGCCACCGGCAACGCCCAGGTGAGCGGCAACGGAGTCCTCGCCATTGTCGCGAGCGGCGCGTGGCCCTCGCTCGAGACGCGCCTCTCGGGAGACCTGAGGAGCTTGCGCGTCGCGGGCGCGCGCGCCGGAGCGATCTCGATCGCGGGCAGGCTCGCGGGACCGCTGACGTCGCCGCGCACCCACCTGCACGTCGCGGCGCGCGCCGTCGCGGTCTCGCCGACGGCCCCGCGCATCGATCGCGCCACGCTCGACGCCTCCGACGATCGGGGCGCGCTGCGTGTCAGCGCCGCCGTCGCGGGCCCGCGCGTGCGCGGCGGCTTGCGCGCGCACGGTCACGTCACGAGCGCGCTCGCCGACGTCACGCTCGACGCGCTCTCGCTGGACGTCGAGACGCGGCTCTATCGCCAGAGCCTGGCGCTGCAGCAGCCCACGCGAATTCGCCTGGAGCCCGGGCGCCTCGTGCAGTGGGCGCCCACGGCCCTGCGGGGCCGCGGCTACCGATTCACGGGCGAGGCCGTGACGGACGGGATGTACCGCCTCGCCCCGGTTCGCCAGGCGCCGCTCGCAACCGGCCACCTCGCGCTCCGCCAGGCGTCGTTCGCGGGCTTTCCGCCCGTCGACGCCGCGGTCGCCGTCGAGGTCACGAGCCGCCGTGCGACCGTCAAGGTGAACGCGGACCTGCCGCGCGCGGAGGCGCAGCTCGACGTCGACGCCTCGCTCCCCATCGTCGTCCTGCGGCGCGGCCCGCCGCGGCTCGCGAAGCGCGGCGACGTCACGCTGCACCTCGGCGCGCACTGCGTCCGGCTGCAAGAGTTGCCGGTGGTCGCCGAGGCGCTCGCGCGCCAAGGCGTCACCGGGGGCGGCGCGCGCCTCGAGCTCGACGTCACGGGCGACGTCGCTCACCCCGACGCCCACGGGCGTTTCGACGTGCGCGACCTCATGTATCGAAACATCCACGGCCTCGGCCGCGACTCCAAGCTCAAGACGGTGCCCGGCCTCGGAGGCTCGCTCACACTCGAGACCGCCCCCGGCCTCACGCGCCTCGAGGGCTCGTTGCTGATTCGCGGCGCGGGTGTGCTGAACGCCGACGCGCGCGCGCGCTTCGATCTTGCCGAGTTCCTCGCCGGCGCGGATCCCTCGCGCGCGCCTCTGCACGCCAGCGTCGACATCCCCGCCATACAGCTCGCGTCGCTGGCCAACTTCCTCGACGAGCTGCAAGGCGTGAGCGGTCAGCTCACGGCCCACGCCGACCTCGACGGCACGCTGGCCCGCCCCAGCGGCGGCGCGCACCTCACCGTCGCGAACGCCAAGGCCGACGCCGTCGCGTTCGAGAACGTCGACTTGCGCGCCAGCGCGGACGGCGCGCGGGTCGACGCGACCTTGAACCTCGCCGAGGCCGCCGGCGGCACGCTGACGGCCTCGGCGCGCCTCGAACGTGCGCGCGGCGATCGCGTCTCGGCCTCCGCGAGCGCACGGGATCTCGACCTCGGCTTCGTGCGCCTGCTCGTACCCACGCTGCGCGAGACCGCGGGGCGCGCCCAGCTCACCGCAAAGGCGTCCGGAACCTTGCGGTGGCCGTCCGTCCAGGCCTCGCTGACGGTCGAGAACGGGCGCCTCGGCGTCATCGGCCAGCCCACCTTCCACGACGTCCGCGTCGCGGCGACGCTCACGCCGACCCGCGCCACGCTCTCGCGGCTCGAGATGCGTTCGGGTGGCGGCACACTCTCGGGCGCCGGCTGGGTCGCGCTCGACGGCCTCACGCCGCGGCAGGCCGTCTTCACGGCGCACGCTCACCGGTTCCTCGTGGCTGCGGCCGGGGCGACCGGCGCGCGCCTCGACGGCGATCTCGCCGTCGAGGCCGCGCTCAGGCGCGACGTCGTCGACGGCCAGGTGCGCGTACCGCGCGCCGAGGTCTGGTTGCCCAAGACGCCCACGGGCGGCGGACGCAACCTCCAGAAGATCGGGCAGCACGACGACGTCCGGTTCGTCGACGAAGCCGCGCGCGTCGCCGACGAGCGCCGCCGAACCACCGCACGCGCCGCCGCCGCGAGGCCGCCGCCTCGCGCCGTTGACGTGCACGTGCGCACGGGGACCATCTACGTGCGCGGGAAGGACCTCGATCTCGAGGTCGAGAGCACCCTCAAGGTGGGAAGCGTGCCCGCCGGCCTGCGCGCGGGCCAGCTGACGCTCGCGGGCGGCATTCACATCCGGCGCGGTCGAATCAACATTCAGGGCCAGCGCTTCGACTTCGACCGCGGCGACATCACGTTCAACGGCGGACCCGATCTGAACCCTGCGCTCGACATCCGCATCCAGCGGCAATACCCCGACGCGCTCGTCGTCGTCGAGCTGCGCGGCACGCCGCAAAAGCCGGTGCTGCGTCTCACGAGCGACCCGCCCGTCTTCGACGAGGCGCAGATCGTGAGCCTGATCCTCACCGGCCAAGCCGGCGGGCAGCCTTCGACTGGGAAGGCCTTCGATCCCACGGCGGCGGTCGCCACGGCCGTGCTGAGCCGACTCGCCGACGAGCTCGCTCCGGAGGTCGGCCTCGATGTGCTCCGCGTCGAGAACACCAACAAGGTCAACAGCGAAGGCGCCGCGACGGGCGACACCGACACGCGCGTCGAGGTCGGCAAGTACATCAGCGACCGCGTCTACCTCTCTTACGCGCACGTCTTCGGCGCGAACGAGTACTCCAACCAGAACGAGGCGCACGTCGAATACCGCCTCACGCGTCGCTGGATGGTCGAGAGCATCTTCGGCGACGCGGGCGTCGGCGGCGTCGACGCCCTGTGGACGTATCGCTATTGACCCGACCGCGTTGACCCGACGGACGGTCGTCCCTTCTATTTAGGTCGCGGCGTGCTCATGTTGTAGCTATCCGGGTATTTCGGATGGGGAGGATAGCCATGAAGTGTTCGCAATGCGGCAGCGCGAGTTGTTCGTGTGACAAAGACGGCAAGTGCAATTGCTCCAGCACGTGCGCCTGCGCGAAGAAGAAGGCAGCCGGCACCGACAAGCGGGCGACGAAAGCTTCTTGAGCCTCGGCGCCACGTCGATCCGGGCGCCTCGGCGCCCGGATCGACGCCCTGCCCGGCTCCCCCCATGCGGGCGCTGGCCCGCCAGCGGGCGCCCGCGCCTTAGGCTGCGCGGACGTCGGCGGGTGCGGACCGGGTCGCGGCCGTCGCGCTGACGCCGACCCCTGGGACCTGGGCCGCTTGGAAGTGCTCGCGCGACCAGCGCCGCAAGTCCGCGGCCGCCGCGCTCGGATCACGCGCCGCATCTCCCTGTCGCTGTCGGGCGTACGCGCTGGCCCACTTCGCGATCTCCGCGCGAAAGGATCGGACTTCGTTCTCGACGCCGGACGCGAGTTCCGCGATGACGGCGATTTCCCTGGGCTCCGAACATTCCACGACCAACGTTTCCATCGAGTCGCGCACGTTCCCGTCTAGAGATATGTTCATCCTTAACTCTCCCTGGGCATGTAACAGCACATACCGTGCCAGCGCCCTCGCGGCGCGGAACTCGGCCCCCAGAGACCCCACGTCACCGCCGGGTGCGCTTTGAAGCCCTCGATTGTTGACGCCCGGTGACGCGCCCGAGGCCGAAGAGGCTTGTGGAACAGGTTGCGCATGCACAAGTTGGTCATGGCTGATGAGACTTTGGGGCCCGTTGCCGAGCGCAGTCGTGGTGGGGCTGGCGTGCGCCGCCGCCGTCGCGGGGACTGACGCGCTCGATGCCGACGTCCGCGAGTACGTCGTCCCGACGCCAGACGCGCTTCCGCATGATCCGGCCGTGGGACCCGATGGCGCGTTGTGGTTCACGGAGGAACGCGCCAACAAGATCGGGCGGCTCGACCCCGTGACGGGTCACTTCCGCGAATATCCGCTCAAGACGCCGGCGTCAGGGCCGCACGGACTGGTCGCCGACAGGCAGGGAAAGATCTGGTTCACGGCGAACACCGCCGCGTACGTCGGCGCGCTCGACCCGAGCACCGGAGTCGTGAAGGAGTTTCACTGGAAGGACGGGCGGGTCAAGGATCCGCACACTCCCGTCTTCGACGACGCGGGCGTCTTGTGGTTCACGGCAGAGGAGTCGAACGTCATCGGGCTCCTCGATCCCAAGACGGCCGCCGTGCGTTTCCTCGACGTCCCCACGCGGCGCGCGCAGCCCTACGGGATCGCGCCCGCCCCCGACGGCGCGCTCTACTTCTGTGAGTTCGGGACCAACAAGATCGGCCGCGTCGATCGACGCTCGATGCGCATCCGCGAGTACCCTCTGACCGAAGGCGCCCGGCCGCGCAGGCTCGCGATCGCCGCCGACGGAACCATCTTCTACTCCGACTACGAGCGCGGCTTCCTCGGTCACCTCGACCCCGCGACGGGGAAAGTCGACGAGTGGCCGTGCCCCAGCGGGTCGGACGCTCGTCCCTACGGCATCGCGGCCGCCCCCGACGGCGAGATCTGGCTCAGCGAGTCCGGCGTCATGCCTAACACCCTCGTCCGCTTCGACCCCCGCTCCAACCGCTTCGCGACGGCACCCATCCCGTCGGGCGGCGGCGTCGTGCGCAACCTGGCAATCACGAGCGACGGCCGCGTCTATCTTGCGTGTAGCGGCATGAACCGAGTGGCCATCGCCACGCCAAGGAGCGCTCACGCCGGCCGGTGAGCCGCGCTCGCTGGTGGCGGGCGACGTCGAGTCAAAGGCGTGGCGTCTCCCCTCCGAAGCGCGTATATGAGTGGCCCTCCCTCGCCGATGGGCACCCCCGAAGGGCACCACAGATGCGACAAGACGCTCTCCTCTGTCCCAATCTCAACCACCGCCGGTCGGACGCGCCCGTGCGGTTTTGCCCGAGCTGCGGCGACGTCGTCAACGACAAGGTGACCTCGATCCGCTGCGCGTCGACGAACCACGACGCCCGTCGGCGGGGCGGCTCGATCTTCTGCGTCGACTGCGGCGAGAGACTGGCGAAGGCCCTCTCGGCGCGCTGACGCGTCACCCCGTTTGGCTCCGGTTCCCGTCTCGGGCCGGCCTGGCTCAGGTCATCTGCTGCAGCACGCGTTCCTGGGCGGCGGTGATGCGCCGCTTCGCGGTCGAGCGCGAGCACCCGCACAACTCGGCGACCGACTCCGCGCTCTCGGCTTGTAGGTAGTGCAGCACCCAGGCCAGGCGGAGCTTGACCGGGAGCGTGTCGAGCACGCGAAAGAGCCGGCGAAAGAGCAGCCTGTCCTCGGGCGGGACGCCTGGGGCGGCGACCTCCTCGACGGCGGTCTCGTCGAAGGTCAGCCGCGTCCAGCGCAGGTTCCGCCGCTGCAAGCTCTTGCGCGCGACGCGGATGGCGATCGTCATCAACCACGACTTGACGAGCTCCGGGTGCTTGACGCCCTTGAGCGCCCGAAATGCCACCATGAACACGTCCTGCACCATGTCTTCCGTCTCGTCGCCGCGCCCCAGCACCGCGCGACCCAAGGCGGCCACGTCGACGGAGTAGCGCCGGAATAGATCGTCGATGCTGGGCAACGCGGGCCCTCGAACATCGCCCCTCACCGTGCCGGGGCGCCCAACTTCATCGTTGGTGAGCGTCGTCAACGTCGTCTCGGCCTTTGATCTCGTTCGAGCAGCAAGAGGTAGTGCCTCCGCGACGAGGTGAGATGGTCGGACATCGCCTGGCGCGCACCGGCGGGATCCGCCGCGGTGACGCGGCTCAAGATGGCCCGGTGCTCGCGGATCGCGCCCTCGAGCGTGCTCTTCGAATCGTACGTCTCCAGGCCGTACCGATGCGCGAGCGGCGACAAGGGCTTCAAGATCGCGCCGAAGAGGGCGTGGTCGGCGCCGTCGATGATGGCGCGGTGAAACGCCGTGTCGCCGCTGGCGAACGCCTCGTGGTCGTCGAGGCTGGCTCTCATTTTGGCCAACGCCTGCCGCATCTGGGCCACGCAGGCCACGGGCGGCGCCACGGCCACGCGCCCCGCCAGCTCCGTCTCGACGAGCAAGCGCAAGTCCAGCAGCTCCAGAAACGCCTTCTGGTCCGCGCTCAGGCGCGAGAGCATCGTCAGGCAGCGCTCGAGATCGGCGAGGCTGGACGCGGCGACGTAGCTGCCGCTTCCCGCCACCGACTTCACGATGCCGCGGGCCGCCAGGTGCTGCAGCGCCTCGCGCACGACGGTCCGGCTGACCCCAAACGATTGACAGAGCTCGCTCTCCGTCGGCAGCCGCGTGGCTGGTCGGAGCCCGTCGCTGATGATGACGTTCTCGATCTCGCGCGAGACGCGGGCGCTCAGCTTCTCGCTGCGCCCGACGTTTGGCAGGTGGGTCCTCCGGAATTCGTGTCTGACGTGCTGCGACATAAGATGTCATACAACATCGAATGGGGGCACTGGCAAAGTCAACGGCCAATCCGCGTACGGCGCCGCCGCCGCGCTCGTGGATGCAGCGGACAGTGGCTTCAATTGACAACGACGGGAGCGCGGTATTAAAGCGACAGCCATGCATCTCATTCGGTTCGGCGCACCTGGAGAAGAACGACCGGGCATCATTCTCGCCGACGGAGCGCGCATCGACGCGTCCGGCTTCGGGGGCGACTACGACGAGGCCTTCTTCGGCGGTGACGGCCTTTCACGCCTCGCAGCTTGGGTGGAGCGGAACGGCGCGCGCGCGCCGCGCGTCGACGCCGGCGTGAGGCTCGGCCCGGCCGCGTGCCGGCCGAGCAAGCTCGTCTGCGTCGGGCTCAACTACCACGAGCACGCGCGCGAACAGGGCGTCCAACCCCCGCGCGAGCCGATCCTCTTCCTGAAGTCGACCTCTTCTTTCTGCGGGCCGAACGACGACCTGCGGCTGCCGCGCGGGTCCACGAAGACCGATTGGGAGGTCGAGCTCGCGGTCGTCATTGGTCGAATGGCGAGATACGTCCCGAAGGCCGAGGCGCTCGGCCACGTCGCGGGGTACGCTCTCTTCAACGATTACTCCGAGCGCGAGTACCAGCTCGAGCGCGGCGGCCAGTGGGACAAGGGCAAGGGGTGCGACACGTTCGCGCCGTTCGGTCCCTTCATCGCGACGGCGGATGGGATCGATGCGCGAAACTTGAAGATGTGGCTCACCGTCAACGGCGTGCGCAAGCAGGACAGCACCACGGCCGATATGATCTTCGACGTACCGACCCTCGTGAGCTACATCAGTGAGTTCATGACTCTGTTGCCGGGAGACATCATCAGCACGGGCACTCCTCCGGGCGTGGGTGCGTACGCGAAGCCGCCCCAGTTCCTCCGCGCGGGCGACGTCGTCGAGCTGGGGATCGAAGGCCTCAGCCAGTCGCGCCAAAAAGTGATCGCACACGAGGAGGTTCGCGCCCGCTGATGCGCGTCCACTTGCAATACGGGCTCGACGGCCTCGACGTCGACCTTCCGTCCGAACGCGTCCGTGTGATCGAGCCGACGTACGTCGAAGGCCTGCCCGACGAGCAGGCGGCCTTCGCAGCCGCCGCGCGCCGGCCATTGGGAGGTCGACCGCTGCGCGAGGCGATCGGAGCTGGCGAGACAGTCGCGGTCGTCATCCCCGACATTACGCGTCCGCTGCCGACGGACCGCCTGCTGCGTTGGATCTTCGCGGAGCTGCCTCGCGTCCCGCCGGAGCGCTTCGTGATCATCAACGGCACCGGCTCTCACCGCGGCAACACGCCGGCCGAGCTCGCCCAGATGGTAGGCGCCGACGTCGTGGCCCGCTATCGGATCGTGAACCACGACGCCCGCGACACGAACGGTCTCGCCTTGGCGGGACACGGCGTCGACGGCAAGCCGGTCTTCATGGCGCGCGATTACGTCACGGCCGATCGCCGCATCGCCCTCGGCTTCATCGAGCCGCACTTCATGGCGGGATTCTCGGGCGGGTACAAGGGCGTGTTCCCGGCCATCGCCGACATCGACGCCATCATGCATTACCACCGCGCGGACGCCATCGGGCACCCGCTCAGCACCTGGGGCGTGCTCGAAGGGAACCCCACGCAGGCTCAGATCCGCCACAACGGCGCGCTCCTGCCGCTGGACTTCCTCGTGAACGTCACGCTCAACAGCCGCCGGCAGATCACGGGTTTCTTCTGTGGCGACGCGGCCGTCGCCCACCGCGCGGGCTGCGAATTCGCACGTTCGACCGCCATGGTGGCTTGCCCCGAGCCGTTTCCCATCGTCGTCACGACGAACTCCGGTTATCCGCTGGACCAGAACCTCTATCAGACCGTCAAGGGCATGCACGCCGCCGCGCAGATCGTCACGCCGGGCGGCTTCATCCTGGCGGCGTCGCGCTGCAACGACGGGTTTCCGAGCCATGGCAACTTCAAAACCTTGCTCTTCGACCACGCCTCGCCCCGCGCCTTGCTCGACGCGATCACCCGGCCGGGATTCACGATGTTCGACCAGTGGGAGGCTCAGCTGCTGGCCATCGTCCGCTTGAAAGCGAACGTCGGTCTTTACAGCGAGCTGCCCCCCGAGGACGTCCGGCGCGCGCATCTCGAGCCCGTCGGCGACATCCAGGCACGCCTCGCGGTGGAGCTCCGAAAACGGGGCGAGGTGGACATCGCCGTCATGCCGGAGGGCCCACAGACGATTCCTTACCTGCCCCAAGCCTGAAGGCCCGAAAACCCAAGGATGGTGCGCCAATCGCGCGATGGTTGCGTCGCCTCGTTGACACAACCGAAAAAAGTCGCGCCCCGAGTGGACCTGATCTCCACGCAGCCGTCCTCTTATTGCACATACACATGCGTGCGAGGCGGCGGTCGCCTCACAGTTCCGGCCATCGAGCGAAGCGCGGGTTCGTCAACGTCCGTTCGTTTGATTGAGAAGGATACGTGTATGCAACGACACAGGTGCGTCTCGTACAGGAGCCGATGATCATGAACAAGCTCGGAATATTCTCGGTCGCTGCGGCTTTGTTTTTTCTCGCGGCATTCAGCCAATCCTCCACCCAGGCCGCCGCTAAAGCTGGGTCCGGCGACGCCGGTGGCAAGCGCCCCATCATGGATACGCACTTGCACCTCTACATGGTGACCGCGCCTGGCGGCATTCCATGGCCATCGCCCAAGCAGAAGGCCCTCTATCGCGACGTCACTCCATCCGAGTACAAGGAGGTCGCGAAGGCCAACGGCATCACGGGCGCCGTCATCGTCGAGGCCAACCCGACCGCCAAGGAGAACTTCCGGATCCTCGACCTCATCAAGAACGATCCCTTCTTCCACGGCCTCGTCGGCAACCCAGGCGAGATAGGGTCGGCCGACTTCTCCGCCAACCTGGCCAAGCTGGCCAAGGAGCCCAAGGTCGTCGGAATCCGCGGCTTCCTCTGGGGTCCGACGCTGACTCTCGACGCCAAGCAGGTCGCCGACCTCAAGGACCTCGCGTCGAAAGGGATGAGCCTCGACATCATCAGCCGCGGGACGCTGAACCCGAAGGACAAGGTGGCCGCGCTCGCCAAGGCCGTGCCGAACCTGCGAATCATCGTCGACCACCTCGGCGGCGCCAAGAGCGCGAAGGTCGACCCGGAGTGGGAGGCCGCCATGACGAGCCTCGCCAAGGAGCACAAGAACGTCTACGTGAAGTTCTCGTCGTTCTTCGACATGTTCAACCCCGCCGCCAACGAGGACAACCCCTGGAAGTCGCCGTCTGACCTGGCCTCGTACAAGCCCCACTTCGACGTGCTCATGAAGGCCTTCGGACCCGATCGACTCATCTTCGGCAGCAACTGGCCCGTCGTCGCCCTGGGCGGCGATGTCGGCACCGAGATCGCGATCGCCGAGGAGTACCTCAAACCGATGGGCAATGAGGTCCGCGACAAGGTCATGTACAAGAACGCAGAGAAGTTCTACCAGCGCCAGGCCATTCACGCCTCGAAGTAGCGAGCGCGGGCGACGGCGCACCGAGAGAGTCTGATGCTCGCCGACGCGGGCGGCGCGATTTTGCCGCCGGCGTCGGTGTTTGGGTCCCACACCGGGCGGCTCTGAGGCCGCTCACGGCAAAGCTTCAACCGTCGCCCGTCGCGGCGCGCGACATCGGCCGCTGAATCAGCTGCCAGCCACCGAGCCTTCCGAGGAAACGCTGTTGAGCACGACCATCACCGATCTCGTCGCACGCGACATCCGCCTGCCGACCTCCCGCAACCTGGACGGGTCGGATGCCATGCATCCGGATCCGGATTACTCCGCCGCCTATGTGACCCTGAAGACCGACGCCCCTGGCCTGCAGGGCGACGGGCTGACGTTCACGATCGGGCGCGGCAACGAGCTCTGCGTGGCGGGCATCAACGCCCTGCGCCCGCACGTCGTGGGCAAGACGCTCGAGTCGCTCACGCAGGACATGGCGGCGTTCTGGCATTCGTTGACGTCCGACGGCCAGCTGCGCTGGGTCGGCCCCGAGAAGGGCGTCATCCACCTGGCGACGGGCGCCGTCGTCAACGCCGTCTGGGACCTGTGGGGCAAGGCGGTCGGCAAGCCGGTTTGGCGCCTGCTGTGCGACATGACCCCCGACGAGATGGTCCGCTGCATCGACTTTCGCTACATCGAGGACGCGCTCTCTCGCGACGAGGCCCTCGCTATCCTCCAGGCGGCCGCGCCCACGCGGGCGACGCGCATGGCGGAGATGCAGCGCGACGGATATCCGAGCTACACGACGTCGGCGGGTTGGCTCGGGTACTCAGACGAGAAGCTGCGCAGCCTGTGCCGCGAGCTCATGGGCCGCGGCTGGAAGCACTTCAAGATCAAGGTCGGACGCGACCTCGAAAGCGACATCCGCCGCTGCTGCATCATGCGCGAGGAGATCGGCTGGGAGCGGAAGCTCATGATGGACGCCAACCAGGTGTGGGGCGTCAACGAGGCCATCTCCTGGATGAAGCATCTGGCCGCGTTCAAGCCGCACTTCATCGAGGAGCCGACCAGCCCTGACGACATCCTCGGCCACGCCACGATCGCCCGCGCGATCGCGCCCATCCGCGTCGCCACCGGCGAGGTCTGTCACAACCGCGTGATGTTCAAGCAGCTGATGCAGGCCAACGCCATTGGATACTGCCAGGTCGACAGCTGCCGGCTAGGCGGCGTCAACGAAGTGCTGGCGGTCCTGCTCCTCGCGAAGAAGTTCGGCGTCCCGGTCTGGCCGCACGCCGGCGGCGTAGGCCTGTGCGAGTACGTTCAGCACCTCGCCGTCGTCGACTACGTGTGCGTGAGCGCGTCGCTCGAAGATCGCCTCACGGAATACTCCGATCACTATCACGAGGTGTTCGCCAACCCCGTCGTGATGCGGGACGGCCATTACATGCCGCCCGCGGCGCCCGGCTACAGCGCGACGATGACGCCCGAGGCCCTATCCGAATACGAGTTCCCCGCGGGGCGCATCTGGTCTGGCGCTTCGACCTCCACCCCCTGATTCGCACCACTGATTCTGCCACCGAGCATTCGAGTGAAGTCGAAGTGAAGCAAGCGAAGTCATGACAGTTAACCCGACACTGGAGATCTGCCCATGAATCGTATCAACCCTCGACGACTATTGCTGGTGACCGTGCTGATATGCGCAGCGGCCGCGCCTCTGTCAAGCGCGCGCGGCGAGATGTTGCTCTACGACAAGGACGGCTGGACCCTGAAGACAGACGGCCTCGCGCAGGGCTTTTACATGCTGTCGTTCGGCGATGTTGCGCCGGCAAACGTCGTCAACTTCGACTTCCTCGGAACGGGGCCGGCCGGCTCCGGCAACTCCTTCCTGCAATCGCGTTTTCGCAGCGGTTGGACGGGCGGGTGATTCAATTGGCGCGCCACGAAGCAGATGTCCGAGAACGTGAAGGCGTCGGCGTACCTCGGCGTCGCCTACTCGATCTCCACCGAGGACGCACCCCCCGCGACGAACAACAACTGGGACATCAGGAACGGGTACCTCGAGCTCGAAGGGCCGTTCGGCGACATCGTCATCGGTCGCAGCGTCGGCCTCTATACGTTGGGAGGTATCATCTCGACGATCAATATCTCGTCCGCCGCAATGGGCCTCGGCAACACGTGCGGCGTCGGCGGAAACAACCTTTCCTGTTACACGAGCGGCTACGGCGTGAAGTTCCCCGGATTTTGGGCGGGCTTCTACTACACGACCCCTAGCCTGGGCGGGCTCAAGATCAAGCTCGCGGCGCTGGATCCGGTGACCGTGGGCTCCGCGACGTCGCCAATGTTCATGATGATGCCGACGAGCCAATTGTGGAGCCGCAAGCCCCTCCCGCATTTCCAAACGCTCATCACGTACAGC
>DATKFB010000554.1:0-11900 GCA_035544435.1 Polyangia bacterium | reverse complement strand
GTCCGCGTCGGCGTCCGAGAAGCGCGCCGGGAGCTCGTCGCGCCCGAGCTCCATCGCGAGGCGCAGCTTGCGCTCGGCGTGGTCGGCCTCGAGCGCCTTGCGGATGTAGGCGAAACGCAGGCGGATGGCGTGGCGATCCTCGTCGTAGAGCTTCTTGGCCTTGATGAGGACCTTCTCGCGCACCCCGACCTTGCCGAAGTCGTGCAGCACGCCGGCGTACTCGAGCTGCTTGAGGGACGTCGGCGAGAAGCGCACGTCGCGCAAGGGTCCGTCGCCCACGGCGTCGACCCGCTCGGCGAGCTCGACGGAGAGCGTGGCGACGCGGCGCGAGTGACCGGACGTCGTCGGATCGCGCGACTCGATGGCCTGCACCGACGCCTCGACGAAGCCCTCGAAGAGATCCTTGATCTCTTCGTACAGCATGGCGTTCTCGAGCGAGAGCCCCGCCTGTGACGCGAGCGCGAGCGCGAACTCCTCGGAGCGCTCGTCGAAGGGGATGACCTGCTCGTCGAAGTCCTCGGGGCTCGTGAGCGAGCGCGCGGCGTCGCGCTTCTTGTTGATGAGCTGGATGACGCCGATGACCTCGCTCTCGGCCGATAGCATGGGCACGGTGAGCATCGAGCGCGCGCGGTAACCGGTCTTGTCGTCGAAGCTGCGGTTGTGCTGGAAGCCCCACGGGTTGTGCGCCGGATCGGACAGCTTGTAGAGATCGGGGATGTTGATGGGCTTAGCCGTGAGCACGGCCTTGCCCACAATCGACTTCCCGTCGACGCCCAGCGTGAACTCCTTGAAGTCGATCTTGAGCGAATCGTTCTGCGACATCATGAAGTGAAGTCGCTTGTCGGGCGCGCGCGCGCCGAGCGTCGCCGCGGGATCCTCCTCGAGCACGTACACGCTGCCGGCGTCCGCGGCGGTGACCTGGCGGGTCTTCTCGAGGATGAGCGCGAGCAGCTTGCGGATGTCGCGCTCCGACGACAGCGCCCGCGAGGTCGCGACGAGCTCCGCCACCTCGTAGCGGAACCGGTCGGCAATCTTCCGGAGCTCGTCCCCCTCCACGCGCCCCGAGCTTAACTCAATTGCCGCTCTTCCCGTTATTTTGCCCGGTCGCGCTCGATCTTGGCGGCCTCGTAGGCCTTGATGATCTTCTGCACGAGCGGGTGGCGCACGACGTCGACGTCGGTGAAGTAACGGAAGGCGATGCCGTCGACGTTCGACAGCAGTGAGATCGCCTCGTTGAGCCCCGAGCGCCGGTTCTCCGGCAGATCGATCTGCGTGACGTCGCCCGTGACGACGGCCTTCGAGTCGAAGCCGAGGCGCGTGAGAAACATCTTCATCTGCTCGCTCGTCGTGTTCTGGGCCTCGTCGAGGATGACGAACGCGTCGTTGAGCGTGCGGCCACGCATGAAGGCGATGGGCGCCACCTCGATGAGGCCCCGCGCGAGGAGTTGATCGGCCTTCTCGAAGTCCATCATGTCGTGGAGCGCGTCGTAGAGGGGCCGCAGGTACGGCGAGACCTTCTCCTCCATGCTGCCGGGGAGGAAGCCCAGGCGCTCGCCCGCCTCGACGGCCGGGCGCGTGAGGATGATGCGCTTGACCTGCTTCTCGAGCAGCGCGCGGATGGCGAGCGCCATCGCGAGGTAGGTCTTGCCCGTGCCCGCGGGACCGACGCCGAAGACGAGGTCGTGCGTGCGGATGGCGTCGACGTAGCGCTTCTGCGCGAGGCCCTTGGGGGCGATGGGGCGGGCGCGCCCCGCCACGAGGATCGTGTCGTTGAAGACGGTGCGCAGATCGACGCCCGCGTCGGCGCGCAGCGCGACGGCGGCGCGGCCGATGTCCTCGGGGCTGATGGGCGTTCCGCCGCGCGCCATGCCGTAGAGCTGCTCGACGAGGCGGCGCGCCACCGCGACGGCGTCGGGCGCGCCCACGAAGGTGAGCTCGTTCCCGCGCGCGTGGACCTCCGTGCCCGTCTCGCGCTCGACGAGCTTGAGGTTGCCGTTGCGCTCGCCGTACAGAGCGAGCACGACGCGGTTGTCATCGAGCGTCACGCGCTCGGTGACGACGCCCGCGCTCAAGCCAGAAGTTGTCAACTCAAGAGCCAGATAGCACGCGGCCCCCCCAGGTTCAACGTGTACACTTCGCGCGTGTCCGACGCGCCGAAGACCGTGCCTGGCTCCCCTGCCCTACCCGACTTGACGCCCCTGCCCGGCAAGCAGACGGGCGCCGAGGTCTCGAAGCTCGTGGGCCTCATGCAGCGGCTCCTCGCGCCCGAAGGCTGCCCTTGGGATCGCGAGCAGACGCTCGAGACGCTCGTGCCCTACCTCGTCGAGGAGACCTACGAGGTGGTCGACGCGCTCGCCTCGGGCGACGCCGACGACCACTGCGAGGAGCTCGGCGACCTGCTGCTCCAGATCGCCTTTCAATCCGAGCTGCGCTTCGCCGAGGGCAAGTTCGGCATCGACGACGTTGCGCGCGGCGTCGTCACGAAGCTCGTGCGCCGCCACCCGCACGTCTTCGGGGACGTCGTCGCGAAGGACGCCGACGCCGTGCTCGCGAATTGGGCCAAGCTCAAGGCGGTCGAGAAGGCGGAGAGGGGCAAACACGGTGCGCTCGACGGCATCCCCAAGAGCGCGCCCGCCCTCGTGCGCGCCACGCGCGCCGGCGAGAAGGCCTCGGCCGTCGGCTTCGACTGGCCCGATGCCAAGGGGCCGCGCGAGAAGGTCGACGAGGAGCTGTCCGAATTCGACGAGGCGTGGGCGCGCGGCGACCGGGCCGAGATGCAGCGCGAGCTCGGCGACGCTTTGCAGGCCCTCGTCAACCTCGCGCGCAAGCTCGACCTCGACGCCGAGCAGGCCCTGCGCGACTCGACCGACCGCTTCGCGCGCCGTTTCCGCCACATCGAGCGTGCGCTCGAGGCGCAAGGCCGCTCCGTCTCCGACGCCGACCCCGCCGAGCAAGACCGCCTGTGGCGCGAAGCCAAACTCGCCGAAGCCAAACGAGCAGAGACCCAAAAGAACACCGAAGCGAGCTAGTGGGCGCGGGCGAAGGACGATACAGTGTCGCCGATGGCCGAGCCGTTCGAATGGATGGTGGCGAAGCGCAACCCTGAGGTGGCGCGGGCGCAGAAGGCGCGGCGCGAGGCCATGTATCGCACCGAGCTCGAGGACCGCGCCGGGCTGCTCAGCCGGCTCGGCTACTCGAAGGAGAACGCGCGGACGCGGCTGCAAGCGAACGTGCGCTGGGACTTCGAGGGTGGGAAGGGACCCGTGGCGGCGGGAGACGTCGACGCGATCATCGATCGCGTGTTTGGCGGCAACGGTCCGGCGGGCAGGCCGTCCGGCCGCCCGAAGGCAAGCTCACGATGACGACGATGAAAGGACAGGCGCGATGAGAGGAACGAAGCTCCTTTTCGCTGCCCTGCTGTGTCTCGGCATGGGAGCGGGCGCCGCCTGCGGCGTCGACGAGAACGTTTACAACGCGGCCGTCAAGGATCGCGACGAGAAGAGTGCCGCGCTCCTGAAGACGCAAGCGGACCTCGCGCAGGAGAAGGCCGCGCACAAGAAGGATGCGGAGCGCGGCGCAATGCTCGCGACGAAGCTCACGGCGCTCGGCCAGGACGTCTCGCGCCTCGAGACCGAGCGCACGGGGTTGGGCGGCGAGCTCGAGCAGGCCAACAAGCGCATGGAGGAGCTCAAGAAGGCGCAGGCGCAGGCCGAGGCGCGCGCCGCGCAGTTTCGCAAGCTCGTCACGCAGTTCAAGACGCTCACCGATGCTGGCAAGCTGCAGGTCGAGATCCGCGAGAACCGCATGATCGTGCGCCTCGGCGACAAGATCCTGTTCGACCCGGGCAAGACCGACCTCAAGCCCGAGGGCAAGGACGCGCTCACGCAGGTGACGGCCGTCCTCAAGGGCCTTCAGAACCGCAACTTCCAGGTCGCCGGCCACACCGACAACATCCCGATCAAGTCGGCGAAGTTCCGGTCGAACTGGGACCTGTCGACGGCGCGTGCCGTCGAGGTCGTCAATTTCATGATCATGGCCGGCATGGAGCCGAAGCGCCTCTCGGCGGCCGGCTACGCCGCCGAGTCGCCCGTCGCGCCCAACGACACGCCCGAGAACAAGGCCAAGAACCGCCGCATCGAGATCACGCTCGTGCCGAACCTCGATGACCTGCCGCCCATCGACGAGGCGCTCAAGGACGCGCCCGCCGCCTCGACGCCAACGGCGACGCCCGACAAGACCTGACTCACGCCTCGCCTAGCATGCGGCGGACCTCGGGCGTGAAGCGCTCGGGGCCGTCGACGTGGACGACGAGCGGCGGCTCGACGACGAGCGGCGCGCGTCCGCCGCGCTCGGCCTCGAGGAGCACGCGCGACGCCGGCTCGTCGGCGCGCGGGTGAACGAAGCGCATCCGTGTCGGCGCGAGGTCGCGCGCCCGCAGCGAGGCGCCGAGCTCGAGGGCGCGCGCGGCCGGGAAGACGGCGGCGACGCGACCGCCCGCGCGGACGAGGCGCGCCGCGACGTCGGCCCAGTCGCCGAGCGTGAGCGCGACCTCGTGGCTCGACAGGGCGCGCGACTCGTCAGGCGACGGGCGGCTTCCGCCGACGGCGCGGAACGGGGGGTTCGTCGCCACGAGATCGAAGCACGCCGCGCCGAGGCCCGTGACCAACGTCCGGACGTCACCGGCGCGGATGTCGAGGCGCGCCCCGAGGCCGTTGCGCACGCGGCCCTCCTCCGCGAGCTTGACGAGCGGCGCCTGCAGCTCGACGGCGACGCCCGTCGCGGCGGCGTCGCGCGCGAGCAGCAGGAACGACAGCGCGCCCGTTCCGCAGCCGATGTCGAGGAAGCGCCCGAAGGGAGGGCCGACGAAGGCCGAGAGCAGCACGGGATCGAGGCTCGCGCGGAACCCGCGCGCGGGCTGCAGCAAGGTCACGCGGCCGCCCAAGAGCGTGTCGACGGTGAACGCCTCGTCAGCCACGTTCCACGTTCCTTTCTCCAGGAGCCGCGGCCGCGCGCGCCTCAGCGCTGCGGGCTGAGCGTGTCGCGCTCGACCGCGTACATGACGAGGCCCGTTGCGAGCTTGGGTTGGAAGTAGGTCGACTTCTGCGGCAGCACGTGGCCCTGCTCGCAGGCCTCGAGCACCTGTCCGACCGACGTCGCGCTCATGAGAAAGGCCGCCTGCACCTCGCCCGCGTCGACGCGCGCGAGCGCCTCCGACGTGTCGTGCGTGTAGGCGAGGTTGGTCTGTTTGGCCATCGCCGCGGCGTCGATGCCGAGCAACGGGCCGAGGAGGACGCCGTGGAGCACGGTGACGTCGAGCGAGCGCAGCGCGGGCGGTCCCAGTGCCGAGAGATCGACGATGGGCTTGAGCACGAGCCAGGTCGGACCGTGCATGCCGGCGGCCCGGACGCCGAACGCGACGCGCGGCTGGCCGTCCTCGCCCACGGCGAGTTGCCCGAGCCGCGCCTCGACCGCTTGGGCCGTCGTCTCCTCGCCCGGGATGACGTCGAAGGCGGCGCCCGCGCCCGACAGGAACGCCGGGAGGCTGAAGTCGTCGAGGCCCTTGACGAGCCGGTGCGTCGGCAGCACCAGCAGGCCCGGGTCCTCGGCGCGCGCCAGATACATCGCGCCGTAGTCGGCGGGCTCGCGCGCGCCCGCGCCGCCCGCGCCGCGCAACTCGCCGCGCAACGAGAGCATCGTCTCGTAGCGGTGGTGACCATCGGCGATGAGGATCTGCTTGTCGCGCAGCACGCCCGCGAGGCGATTGAGGCGCGCCGCCTCGCTGATGACCCACAGGCGGTGCCGCGTGCCGTCCGACGTCGTGCCGTCGAGGGCGGGCGCCCCCGCCGCCACGGCCGCGAGTTCGCCCAGGGCGGCGCCGTCGGCGTCGCGGTAGAGGCCGAACACCTGCGAGATCTGCGTGCGCGTCGCCACGAGCAGCTTGCGGCGGTCCTCCTTGGGTCCCGTGAGCGTGTGCTCGTGCGGCAGCACGACGCGCTTGTCGAACGGCTCGAGGCGCACGCCCGCGATGAAGCCCTGGCGCGTGTAGCTCTTGCCGGCCCAAGAGAACTGCTGCTCGTAGAGGTACATCGAGGGCGTCGCCTCGCGGCGCAGCACGCCCTCGGCGCGCCACGCGGCGAGCAGGTTCGCCGCGGCGCCGTAGCGCGCGTTGCCCTCGCCGCGCGGCAGCTCGAGGCGCACCACGTTGTGCGGGTGACGCGCCTCGAGCTCGGTCCGCTCAGCCTCGCCGATGACGTCGTAGGGCGGCGCGAGGACGCGCGCGGCGTCGTCGACGCGCGCCAGGTCGTAGCGCAGTCCGGCGAACGGAACGATCTCGGCCATCGGGTCCTCCTTTCAGGCGAGGAGCTCGGGCGCCAAAATGACGGCTCCCTCCCTCAATACCTCGATACGATTACCACGAACTCGCGCGAGCGTGCTCGGGGCCCCACCCGGCGTCGTGCCGCCCGGCAGCACGACGCAGCGCCCGCCCAGCGCGGCCTTGACGTGCCCTGGCGTCGTCGCGGGCGGCGCGCCCGGCAAGTTGGCGCTCGTCGCCGTGATGGGTCCCCCGAGGGCGCGCACGAGGGCGCGCGCGAGCGGGTGCGGCGACTCGCGCACGGCGATGCACCCGTCGGCGACCAGCGCCGCGGGGACGTTCGGCCGCGCCGGCAGCGCCAGCGTGAGCGCGCCCGGCCAGTAACGCTCGATGAGCGCGCGCGCCCGCGCAGACGGCGGCTCGCACAGGCGCTCGAGCATCTCGGCCCCGACGACGAGCACTGAGAAGGCCTTCTCGCCGCGCCCCTTGAGCTCGCGCAGGCGCGCGAGCGCGAGCTCGTCGCCCGCGTCGACGGCGAGGCCATAGAACGTCTCCGTGGGGTACGCGACGATCTCGCCGCGCCGGAGGGCCACGACGGCGAGCGCGAGCTCCTCGGCCGGCGCGCGGGGCACGGCGCCGCTCTCAGCCCTTCTTGCCGAACTGCGAGGAGACCTCGGCGTCGCTCTCGAGGACCTTCTTGCGCCGACCTTCGCGTTCGGCCTCGAGCTTCTTGCCGAGCACGGCGTCGCCGACCGCCACGATCTGCGCCGCCAGCAGGCCGGCGTTCTCGGCGCCGCCCACGGCGACCGTTGCCACGGGCATACCGGGAGGCATCTGCACCGTCGCGAGCAGCGCGTCCATGCCCGCGAGCGGGCCGTTCGCGATGGGCACGCCGATCACGGGACGCGTCGTGTGGGCCGCCACGGCGCCCGCGAGGTGGGCCGCGCCGCCCGCGCCGCAGATGAAAGCCTTGGCGCCGCGCCGGCTCGCGTCCTCGACGTACGCCGCCGTCTGCTCCGGCGTGCGGTGCGCGGAGAGCACGCGCACCTCGACCGCGAGCCCCAACGCCTCGAGCATCTTGGCGGCGGGCCGCATCGTCTCCAGGTCCGACTTCGAGCCCATCATGATCGCCACGTCCACCGGTTGCTCGGTCATGTCATCCCTCACTTGCTCACTTGCTCCGTTTGCTCTCGTTCACGGGCCACTCGGCTCTGGCGCCGCGGCCGCGCCCCGCATCCCGATGTCGCGCCGGAAGTGCATGCCGTCGAAGCGGATGGTGGCGACCGTCGCGTAGGCGCGCGCGCGCGCCTCGTCGAACGTCTTCCCGCGCGCCGTGACGCCGAGGACGCGGCCGCCGGCCGTCACGAGGCGGCCTTCGGCGTCGAGCCGCGTGCCCGCGTGGAAGGGCAGGACGTCCTGGTGGTCGTCGACGTGCGGCAAACCCGTGATGACGTCGCCCGCGCGCGGCTTGCCGGGGTAGCCCGAGGCCGCGAGTACGACGCACACGGCCGCGCCCTCGTGCCAGCGCGGCGCGCCCGGCGGCAGGGCCCCGCGCGCGGCGCCCTCGAGCCAGGGATAGAGGTCGTCCTCCATACGCACGAGCACCGCCTGCGTCTCCGGATCGCCAAAGCGGCAGTTCCACTCGATGACCATCGGGCCCCGATCGGGCGTCAGCATGAGGCCACCATAGAGTAGGCCTCTGAACGGCCGCCCGTCGGCCGCGAGGGCGCGCACCGTGGGCGCGAAGATCGTCTCGAGGATGCGCTGCTCGAGCGCCGCGTCGACGAGCGGCGACGGCGAGTACGTCCCCATGCCGCCCGTGTTGGGCCCGACGTCGCCGTCGCCCACGGCCTTGTGGTCCTCGGACGTCGCGAGGAGCGCGAGGTGCTCGCCGTCGCAGAGTGCCATCATTGACACCTCGCGGCCCCCGAGGCGCTCCTCGACGACGACGCGCGCGCCCGCCTCGCCGAACGCCCGGTCGGCCAACATGGCGCGCGCTGCGGCTCTGGCTTCTTCCTTCGACGACGCGACGACGACGCCCTTGCCCGCCGCGAGGCCGTCCGCCTTGACGACGACGGCGCCAGGCTGCGCGTCGATGAACGCGAGCGCCGCGGGCAGGTCCGCGAAGCTGCCGAAGGCCGCCGTGGGCACGCCCGCGCCCGCCATGAGCGTCTTGGCGTAGGTCTTGGAGCCCTCGATCTCGGCCGCGGCCGCCGATGGACCGAAGAACGCCATGCCGGCCGCGCGCACGGCGTCGCCCAGGCCCACGACGAGCGCCGTCTCGGGGCCGCACACGACGAGATCCGCCTTCTCGGCGACGGCGGCGGCCACGAGTTCGGGGATGGCCTCGACGCCGATCGGCACGCAGCGCACCTTGGGCAGGGTCGCGATGCCCGGGTTGCCCGGCGCGACGACGATGAGCTCGACGAGGCGGCTCGCCGCGAGCTTCCACGCGAGCGCGTGCTCTCGCCCGCCCGAGCCGACCAAAAGGATGCGTGACCCCATCGTGGACGCTGGCTAGTGCCGGAAGTGCCGCTCGCCCGTGAGCACGAGCGCCATGCCGTGCTCATCCGCGGCGGCGATGGCCTCGTCGTCGCGCACGGAGCCGCCCGGCTGGATGACGGCGACAGCGCCCGCCTTCGCCGACTCGTCGACGCCGTCCCGAAAAGGGAAGAACGCGTCCGAGGCGACGACGGTCCCTTTGAGTGAAGCGCGCGCCTTCGACACGGCGATGCGCACGGAGTCGACGCGCGACATCTGGCCCGCGCCCACGCCGACTGTGCGACCTCCGGCGGCGAACACGATGGCGTTCGACTTGACGTGCTTGCAGACGCGCCAGGCGAAGTCGAGGTCGGCGAGCTCCTCGGGCGTGGGCGCGCGCTTCGAGACGACCTTGGCCGCGGCCGCAGACGAGGTCGTCGTGTCGCGCGTCTGCACGAGCAAGCCGCCCGCGACGCTGCGATACTCGAGCGCGCCCGCGGCGTCTCCCGAGAAATCGTAGGCAAGCAGGCGCAGGTTCTTCTTCGTGGCGAGGGTCTGCAGCGCCTCGGGCGCGTACGACGGCGCGATGACGCACTCGAGGAAGGTCTCGCTCATCTCGCGCGCGAGCGCGGCGTCGACTTGCCGGTTGACGGCGACGATGCCGCCGAAGGCCGACACCGGATCCGTCTCGCGCGCGCGGCGGTAGGCCTCGGCGACGCCCTCGGACGCGACGGCCGCGCCGCAGGGGTTGTTGTGCTTGATGATGGCGGCCGCCGGCAGCGCGAACTCGGCGCACAGGCGCATGGCCGCGTCGAGATCGAGGATGTTATTGTAGCTGAGCTCCTTGCCCTGCAGGACCTCGGCCTTCGCGAGCGACGGACCGCCCGCGCCCAGGCCGCTGTCGAGCGCGTAAAACGCCGCCTTTTGGTGCGGGTTCTCGCCGTAGCGCAGCGCGCGCGCGAGCGACGCGGACAGGTGCAGCGTCTCGGGGAAGTCGGCGAGCGGCGCCTCGGGCGTCGCGAGACGGCCGAGGTGCGACGCGATGGCGCCGTCGTACGCCGCCGTGTGCGCGAAGGCCTTGCGCGCGAGCGCGTAGCGCGTGTCCGCCGAGACCTCGCCAGCGCCCTGGATCTCGGCGAGCACCTTGGCGTAGTCGCCCGGGTCGACGACGACGGCGACGCGCTCGTGGTTCTTCGCCGCGGACCTGATCATGGCCGGCCCGCCGATGTCGATGTTCTCGATGACCTCCTCGAACGGCGCGCCGCGCGCCACGGTCTCGCGAAACGGGTAGAGGTTCACGACGACGAGATCGATGGGGACGAAGCCCGCCTGCTGCATCTCCTTGCGGTGCTTCTCCGTGGGCCGGCCCAGGATGCCGCCGTGCACGCGCGGGTGCAGCGTCTTGACGCGCCCGTCGAGCACCTCGGGCGCGCCCGTGAAGTCGCTCACCTCGCGAACGGGAACGCCGGCCTCGGCGAGCGCCTTGGCCGTGCCGCCCGTCGAGAGGATCTCGAGCCCCGCGGCCGAGACGCCGCGCGCGAAGTCCACGAGCCCCGCCTTGTTCGAGACCGAAATCAGCGCCCGCGAAAGCTTCGACAGATTAGCCACGCGCCCGTTTTATCACCGCTACGCAGCAGCGATACGCCGAAAATGGTGCTAAAGACCGGCGCGCTTGCGGAGGTCGGCGACCTCGGCCCTCGACAGGTCGCGCCATCCGCCCATGGCGAGGCCCTCGAACGACAGGCCGCCGAAGCGCACGCGCGAGATCTTGAGCAGCGAATGCTTGACCCACTCGCAGCCGCCCTTGAGGGCGCGCGGGCGCGTTTCGTCGACCACCATCTCGATCCAGGTGTTCTTCTCGGTCGTCGCGATGGGCGCCACGCTCGCTGGTTTGACGGGGCGGCCCTCCCAGCGCCAGCCGCGCAGCAACCGCCCGATGTCCTCGTCCTTGACGAGGCCCTGGAGCTTGAGGTGATAGGTCATGGCGACGTGCCCGGGCTTGCCCTTCGTGATGGCCTGCGCGAGCTCGCCGTCGGTCGTGAGCAGCACGACACCCTCGGCGGGAAAGTCGAGCGGCGCGACGACCTGCAGGCCCGGCTCGGCGTCGCGCAGGTACTGAGCCAACGTGGGCCGCGCTCCCGTCTTCGTGAGCGTCGAGAGGCACGCGCGCGGCTTGAGCATGAGGCGGTAGATCGGCGCCTCGGGCATGACGCGGCGGCCGTTCACCGAGACGCGATCCTTGGCGCCCACCGTACTTCCGAGCGTGTTCACGACGACGCCGTTGACGCTCACGGCGCCCGTCGCGATCAAATGCTCCGCCTGGCGGCGCGAAGAGACGCCCGCCTGCGCGAGGTAACGCTGTAACCGCACCGTCAGCTCTGGGCTTCTGGCGCGTCGGGCGCCGCGGCCTCGGCGCCCTGCCCCGGCGGCGGGCCCGCGGCGCGGGCCGCCGCCAGGGTGGCGCCGTCGAGCTCGTCGAGCAACTCGTCCTCCTCGTCTTGATCGACGGGCGAAAGCTCGATGGGCGTGGGCGCGAACGGCGAGCGCTGCGGGACGGCGTCCGGCGCCGGCGCGCCCTCGGGCAGCGGCGCCTGCGCGTCGACGCTGGCCATCTGTTGCTCCGACAACTCGTGGAACTCGCGCAGCGTCGGCAGCTCCGAGAGATCGCGCAGGCTGAACGTGCGCAGGAAGTCCGGCGTCGTGCCGTAGAGCATGGGACGACCGACGTCCTCCTTCTTGCCGAGGATACGCACGAACCCGCGATCGAGCAACGTCTTCAAGACCGGCCCGCAGTCGACGCCGCGGATCTCGTCGATCTCGGGGCGCGTGATGGGCTGGCGATAGGCCACGATCGCGAGCGCCTCGAGCATGGCGCGCGAGAGGCGCTGCGGCCGCGCCGCGACGAGCTTGGCGACCCACGCTCCGTTGTCCGGGTGGGTGCGGAACTGCCAGCCGCCCGCGAGGCTCGCGAGCTGGATGCCCGTCTCGGCGTGCCGCTCGCGCAGCGCCTCGAGCGCCGTCGTGACCTTCTTGCCGTCCCGCTCGTTGACGAGCCGCTTGAGCTCGGAAACCGTGAGCGGGCGATCTGCGGCGTAGAGCAAGCTCT
>DATKFB010000553.1:0-15260 GCA_035544435.1 Polyangia bacterium | reverse complement strand
GCGGCGCTCGCTCGCGCCGCGGTTGAGCCGCTCGCTCGCCCCGCGGTAGAGCCGCTCGCTCGCCCCGCGGTAGAGGCTCTCGCTCGCGCCCAGCATCCAGACCTCAGAGCCGCCGCGGTAGAGGAGCTCGCTCGCGCCCATCCAGCGCCGCTCGCTCGCGCCCACGAGCCGCCAGGCGGAACTGCCCGGCCCGACGGGCTCCCACACGCCCGTGACCGCCGCGTCGCGCTCGAAGCCGCCCGGCATCTCGACGGTGCGGCGGTACTCCCACGTCGCGAGCACGCGACGCTCGGCGCGCGCGCCCAAGCCGCGAATGACCACCTGCCAGGGGCCGTAGACGACGTGCACGACGCCGTCCTCGCTGCGCATCGAGACCTCTCCGGTCTCGTGGCGCTCAATCATCGACGGAACGTCCATCGGATACTCGAAGGGTCCGGCCTGCCACTCCGTGCGGAACACGGGCCCGACCCACTCGATGCGGCCGATCTCCAGGTGGGCGCCCCCGTCGGAGACCTCGCGCCACTCGACGCCGCCCTCGCCCGCGGGTGCGCCGCCCGGGATGGGAAAGCCCGCGCCGTCGGTCCAGCCGCGCCACGCGCCGCCACCGCCGTAGCCGTCGGGGAGAGGCGGGCCTCCCGCGACGGGCTCGCCCACGTTGCCCGTGGCCGTGCGAACCGTGAGCCACTCGATCCGCTCGGCTGGCGCGGGCGCCTCGCGCGCGAACTCGACGCGGCCCGAGCGCGTGATCTTCACGAAGTAGCCCTCGGACGACTTGAGCCCGATCTCGACGCAGGCGGTGGACGACGGCTTGCCGACGTCGAAGAACCACTGTCGCACGTCGCGCCCGACGCCCTCGTCGAAATAGCTGTGCGCGTTCGTGCCGTCGAACAGCCGGCCCGTGATGTCGTAGACGCGCAGGTTGAGCCAGGCGCCCGGCCCGCCGGCGCCGAGCTGCTTGCGCGCGGCCTCGATGGCGCCGTCGGTGACCTCCCAATAGGCGTAGAGGTGGCGCGGGTCGACGGCCATGGCCGTCACACGATCGCCGCCGTACCCCCAAGGGATGGTGCGCGGCGGTTGGCTCTCGACGACTTCGGGGCCGAGGTCGAACTTCGCGGCCAGCGATCCCGTGGGAGCTTCACCCGTCGGGTCTGGACCCTCGTCACCGCCGCCGATCGATGCGGAGCCGGCGGCCCGCGGTCCCTGGACCGCTTCGAGCGCCGCGGCGACGCGCCCCGCGAGCGCGTCCTTCGCGAGCTTCGTCACCCCCGACACGCCGAGCTGGCGCGCAAACCCGAGCAGCTGGTCGCGAGAGCAGCCCCGGAGGGCGCGCCCGACGTCCTCGACGCCGCCCGGGCTCAGAGGATCCTGCTGGCCGATGAGGCCCAGGATTTGTTTCGCGATCTCGACAGTTTCGGCTAAGGGAGGTGGCACGGCGCGCTCGGTGCCGAAGCTTAGTCCTTCATTTGCCGACGCAACGGAAAAAAGCAGCGCAAAAAAATTCGTCGGCGATCTCGGCGGCGGCGACGCGTAAGCTTCGCCGCCAATGAGCGCGTCTGGCAGCTGGGTGCAGGAGATGGAGTCGGTCTATCTCTACCGGGCGCTCGCCGAATCCGAGCGGGCGCCCGAGCGCCGCGCGCTGTTCGCGCAGCTCGCCCGCGAGGCGGAGTCGCAGGCCGCGATCTGGTCCGCGGCGGCGGCGCGCGCCTCCGAGGCGTTGCCCACGCCCTTCGTGCCCAGCGCGCGCGCCCGCCTCGTCGCCGCGCTCGCGCGCCTCATGGGGCCCGTGCGGCTGCGGCCCGTCCTCGCGGCCATGAAGGTGCGCGGCCTCTCGATCTACAGCACGTCGAAGAGCGGCCACGCCATGCCCACCTCGACCGACGAGATCGGCCGTCGCCATCGCGGCGCCACCACCGGAAATCTGCGGGCGGCCGTCTTCGGCGTCAACGACGGCCTGGTCTCGAACGCGAGCCTCATCCTGGGCGTCGCCGGGGCTACGAGCGCGGGGGGAGCCGGCGCCTCGGGGCACGCCGTGCTCATCTCCGGCGCCGCCGGGCTGCTCGCGGGCGCCTTCTCGATGGCCTCGGGAGAGTACGTCTCCGTGCGCTCGCAGCGCGAGATGCTCGAGCGCCAGATCGCGGCCGAGCGCGACGAGCTCGCGCAATATCCGGCCGAGGAGGCCGCCGAGCTCTCGCTCATCTACCAGGCGCGCGGCTTGCCACGCGAGGACGCCGATCGCATGGCCGAGCGCATCGTCGCGCACCCCGAGTACGCGCTCGACGCGCTCGTTCGCGAGGAGCTCGGCCTCGATCCGGCGGCGCTGGGTTCGCCGTGGGGCGCGGCGATCGCGTCGTTCTTCTCGTTCTCCACGGGCGCGCTCGTCCCCCTCGTCCCCTTCCTAGTCGTCTCTGGCTCCCACGCGCGCGCCGCGCTGCCCATCTCGGTGAGCCTCACGGCGGCGGCGCTGTTCGGCGTGGGCGCGGCCATGAGCCTGTTCGCGGGTCATGGCGCCGCCCGCGGCGGCGTGCGCATGCTCCTCATCGGCGCCGCCGCCGCGACGGCGACGTTCTTCATCGGTCGCGCGCTCGGCGTCGCCGTCGGTTGAGCCGCTGAGCGCGACGGCGCCGCGCGCTACGAGCGGCCGGCGCGGCAGGCCCAGAACTGGCGCCGGAGCGCGTCGGCGTCGAGGTCTTCGCCGATGAGCACGAGCTCCGTGCGGCGCGGGCCGGCGTCCCACGGCGCGCCCAGGCGCAGGCTCGTGCGGGCGCCCGCGCGCTCGAGGAAGGCGCGACGCGGCTCCCCCGCGAGGCTCACGAAGCCCTTCGCGCGCACGAGCGCCGGGCCGAGGCGGTCGACGATCTCCATGAGCGGCTCGGCGAGCAGCGGCTCGTCGTCGGTGAAGGCCACGGCCGCGAGCTGGCCGTGCGCGTGGGGCGCGTGCGCGGCGGCGCGAGGCGACCGCGCGCCCGCGCGCGTCGCGAGCAGCCAGGGCACGAGGGCCGCGGCGCCTTCCTCGGTGTCGGGGAAGCTGGCGCGCTCGGCGGCCGGGTTTCGCAGCGCGAGCGCGCGGTGCAGCGCCAGCGCCTGCTCGGGCGTCGCGAGATCGAGCTTCGTGAGGAGGATGCGGTCGGCGGCCTCGACCTGCGCGCGCGCCTCCTCGTGGCGCTCGAGCTGGGCGGCCCCGGCCTCGGCGTCGACGACGCAGATGACTCCGGCCGCGACGGCCGGGGCCTCGCCCGCGGGCAGCGCCTCGAGCCCATCGAGGATCGACCAAGGCTCGGCGATGCCCGTCGTCTCGAGCAGCACGAGCTCGGCGCGCGACCGCGACACGACCTCCGTGATGGCGGCCCACAGCTCGGACTGAACGCGCACCTCGTGGCAGACGCAGCCACCGACGAGCTCCATGACGTCGCCGGCGCGCGCCTTGATGAGGCGCGTGTCGATGTCGATGCGCCCGAGCTCGTTGATGATGACGCCGATGCGGCGGCGGTGCTGGCGCGTGAGCACGCGATTGAGCGTCGTCGTCTTGCCCGCGCCGAGGAACCCCGTGAGCAACAAGAGCGGCGGAGCGGCGACGGGAGCGACGGGCGGCGATGGGGGCACGGGCGCGCAGAATAGCAAGATCGCGAGTCGGGGCGCCCGTCAGTCCTCGTCGAACGCGTCTGCGCGGCGGCCGCGCGCGGGCGCGCCCGGCGGCCCCGGCGTCGGACCCGCGGCGGCGCGCAGCGGCGTCGCGAAGGCGGCGTTGGACACGCACCGCCGCGCGGCGAGCTCGATCTCGGCGGTCGCGCGATCGAGATCGACGTCGCAGGCCGCGCCGCGGATCTGCTCGACGGCGCGGCGCGCATAGTAGCGCACGAGCGGAACCGGGTTCGTGAGCTGGCCCGCCGCCGCGGGCAGCGCGGCGGCGGCGCGCGCCTCGCCGAGGACGCCGAGCGCCGTCGCCTGCTCGTGGGGCTTGCCGCGCGCGAGCGTCGCCTCCAGCGGCAGCGCGTCGAGATCGCCGTAGAGCGCGGCGAGCTTTGCTCGATCGTAGTGCTTGCCCCAAAACCGCTCCATCTCGCCCACGAGCGTCGCGACGCTCCTGTCCGCGTGGCAGAGCGCGCACTCGAGCGGGCGATCGCCCTCGACGCGCGCCGTCTCCGTGGGCGCGCCGATGCGGTGATAGCGCGTGAGGGCGTAGCCGAGGCCCATGTTCTTGCGCGGCATGTGACAGGCGACGCAGCTGCCGCCCGCGCCCGCCGGATCGTGGTGGGCATGCGCACGCAGCGCCTCGGGCGCGGCGTACGCGCCGTGGCAGCGCGTGCACGTGCTGTTGCCCGCCGGCGTCGCGAGCCGCGCCAGCGCCTCGCGCCGATCCTCTCCGTGCGGATCGTGACACGTCACGCACGACATCTGGCGCGCGCAGCCGCCGAGGAGGAAGTCGCGCGCCTCGCCCGACGTGATCGAGCTGCCGCCCGCCTCGCCGACGCGGCGTCCCTTGCCCTCCCAGGTGAACGGGTAACGCGAGAATAAGACCTGGTGGCAACGCGCGCACGCCCGGTTGATCCACTCGGCGCGCGTGACCTCGCCCCAGCCGGCGGGGGGCGTCGCGCGCAGGAACGCGCTCCGGGGCGCGAAGTCGGGCAAGACGCGCGCGTCGTCGACGTGGGCGCGGCTTCCGCCGTGGCAGGACTCGCACCCCACGCCGAGCTCGACGAAGTGCTCGGGACGAAGGTGCGTCCGCAACGCGGTCATCCCGCGCGCGAGCGCCTCGCGCCGCGCGGGCTCCGACGCGCCGCCCGCGGCGGCCACGTCGATCCGGGCGCCCGCGTCGACGACGCGTGCCTCCTCGTCGAGCGCGCGCGCGAACGCGGGCGGGTCCGTGAGCTCGAAGGTCCAGCGGCGCTCGGGCGGCAGCAGGCGGTCGACGACCTCGCCCTGGTAGGCGGGCGCACCGGGGCCGTGAAGCTCGCCCCAGGTGTCGTCGAAGTACGGCGTCGTGTTGTGGCAGAAGACGCAGGTCTGGTTCCAAACGCCGCCCGCGCGCAGGCCCGGCCGCTCGCCGACCATGACGGAGTAGCCCTTGAGGCGAAATGAGCCCGTCTCGAAGACGTACGAGAGCGGCAGCAGCAGCTCGGCGCCCGCGGCGTGGCCTGCCAGGTGACTCTCGATGACGGGCGCCGTGGGCACGGGCGCCGCGACCTCGATGCCCGCGAAGTCCTCGCGATACCGACCGCCGATGACGCGCGTCACCCGATACGCGTGGTCGCCGAAGGTCGACGACGACAGCTGCACGAAGCGCGCGCCCTCGGCTTGCGTGACGCGGGCCGTGTCGTCCTTGAAACGAAAGACGCGGCCATTGAAGGGCGCGCGGACCTCCGTGGTCTCCGGCACGCGCGTCATGCGGTGCATGGGCGAGCGCTCCCAGGCGGCGTGGATCTCGCGGTGGCACGGCTGGCAACGCGCCGAGCCGGCGTAGTCGCCGCGCACGATGTTGCTCGCGAGGCGCCTCGGAGCTGGTCCGGGAGCCGTGGGCTCGCGGGCCGGCCTCGTCGCGCCGCAGCCGGCGCCCGTCAGGGCCGCGACAACGGCCACGACGGCTGCGGCGGCCACGGCGGCGCGCGACAAGCGGCTCCCCTCACTGCGGCTGGCGCGGGCCGAACGGGTCGTCGCCCGGCTTGGTCGCGGAGCGCAGGCGGGCCCGCGTCGTGACGACGTACTTGCCGTTTTCCTGAACTTGCACCTCGATCACGATCGGGCCCACGTCGGGCGCGAACGTCGTGCGGACGAGCCGCGGCGGGTCGGCGCGCGTGACCTCGACTATCGCGCAGTCGTAGAAATGACCCGCCTCGACGGTCACCTCCGCCGTCGTCGACACGACGCGCGCCGTGCCGCCCGACACGGGCCACGTCGCGTCCTTCGTGAGCGGGTTCTTGAGCACGAAGTCACCCACGCCTCCGCTGTCCATCTGCGCGATGCCTTGCGGTGTGACGGAGTAGGTGAGCTTCTCGGTGCCCGCGAGGATCGTCGCGCCGTCCGCCGTTCGTTCGACGACGGCGTAGATCCCCAGGATCTTTTCGCCATCCTTCTCGAGGTCGTAGGCCCATTTCCAACCCTCGGCGAGCGGGTAGTAATCGGCCGCGGTCAACCCCGTGCGGGGCACGTGCACGGCCGCGCCGGTGTCGGTGGTCGCGCACCCGAATCCCTCGAGCAGGAGAGCGGCGAGCGCGAGCCCGAGGGTGCGTGGGAACGAGAGCGAACGCGGCATGGCTCTCGCAGGATGCCAGAGCTGACACGGCCCCACAACGGTGCCGTCGCGAGCGCTGCGACGGCCTCCTCGGCGATCCTCAGAATTCTGAGGTACCTTCCGGCTCGGCCCGGGAGGGACGCGGTCGACAGGCTTTGCGCCCGTGGTACGGGCGTTGCACATTGGAGACGAAGGCAGCTCTGACACCATGGTTTTCGCTCGCCTCATCCTCCGCGTCACCTTGGCCTCCGCCGTCGCGCTGGCGGCGCTCTCCGCCGTCCCGGCCGGCGCGCGCGCGCAACCGCCGCGCCGGATCGCGCAGGGCGACACGGCCTCGCGGGAGGCGCTCGTCGCCGAGCGCCAGCGCGTGCGCAAGGAGCTCGAGCGCGCGAACGCCGAGATTGGCGCGCTCAAGCGCTCCGGGCGTGGCCTGCGCGAGGACTACCGGCTGCGCGAGCGGCTCGCCGACGCGGAGGCGCTCGCGCGCCGGCTCACGGAGCTCGACGCGCGCCTCGGCGCTGGCGCGGCGCCCCGGTCGAGGGGTCCCGGCGCCGAGCCGCGCGTGTCTCCCTCCGACGGGCCCGCCGAGCTCGAAGCCAAGGCTGACATCCTGGCCGATCAGGCGCAGCGCCTCGCGGCGCGGGGCGACGCGCTCCTCGGCCGCGCGCGTGACCTGCGCGCGCGGCAGACGCTGCGTCGGCGCGTCGGCCAGATGGAGCGCGATCCCTTCTCGCCCCTCGAGGGCTCGAAGCGGCGCGCCCTGACGGGCAGCGTGACGACTGGCCTCACGAGTGGTCCCTCCCTGGCGTCCCGCCCGGGCGGCTCTCCGCCCGTCTCGATGACGGACAAGGGCGCCGGTGGCACTCCGAGCACGGGCACGGGATCGACGAGCCCGGTCACCCCCGAAACTGCCGTGTCGGGGACAACCGGGCCTTCACCAGGCGCCCCCGGCGTGACGACCGCCGTGACGCCGCCAAACGGCGCGGGCGCCGCGACGACGCCGGTCGCTGGCGGAGCCGCCGTGTCGTCGCCCTCTTCATCCTCATCGGCGCCGACGCCCACGACCGGCGCCGCGGCAGATGGGACGGCGCTCTCCGTTCAGTTACGCGAGCTCCTCGATCCGACGACGCTCGCCGAGATCCAGCACCTCGAGAGCGCCGCCGGCTCGGGCGCGAGCCTCGAGGCGCTCGAGCGCGCGGGCGCCGCCCTCAAGGCGCGCGCCGACCGCCTCAGCCAGCAGGCCGCCGCGCTCCGCGCGAGCGAGCACCAGCCCCCGCGCAACCGTTGAGGGCGGACCCGCCCGAACCCGGGCATCGGTCGTCCGTCCACCGTCCCGCGACGTATCGGGCGACATCGCCGGCGAGATGTCCTATAGACTCGCGCGGTATGCGACGCCGCCCGGCGCCCGTCTTCATGCCGCTCGCGCTCGTGGCGATCGGCGTCGGCGCGACGGCGGGCGCCGACGAGGGCCGGGAGGTGGCGGCCGCGTCGACGGAGCGCTACGCGCTGCGAGCGGAGCTCGGGCCCGAGCTCGACACGAACGCTCACCGCACCGAGCTCGTCAACGTCGCCGGCACGACGAATCCACCCATCGTCTCGTCGCCCCTCGCGCGCGCCGTCCTCGCGGCGTCGCTGTCGGACGTCGTGGGCGCCGGGCATCAGGTCGCGATGTCGGCGACGCTCGCGGCGAAGGTCTTCGAAAAGGCCGACGCGCGTGACGAGGACGTGGGCATCGCCGAGAGCACACTCCTGTGGCGTGCGCCGCTCGGCGCGAGCGCCGCGCTGACACTCGCGGGCGCCTACTACGAAGCCTTCCAGCGCGAGGCCGCGGCCCCCGTCTACTCGTACGACCGGCGCGACTTCCGGTCGCTCACGCCCACGCTGCGCCTCGCGGCGGCCGTCGCTGACCACGTCGAGCTCGGCGTGGGCGGCGGCTACCGCCTCTTCGTCTTCAAGCCCGATCGTTCTTTCGACTTCCAGGCGCCCACGGCCACCCTCGATCTGCGCTGGGCGCGCGAGACGGCCGACGGTGCCGCCGACTGGGAGGCCACGGTCCGCGCGGGCTACGAGCGGCGCGCGTTCGACGGCCACCCCTTCGTCGAGCCCGCGAGCTGCTCGCACCAAACCTGTCCGCCGGTCTCGGGCGACGGCGCGCGCGTCGATCATTTCGTCACCAGCTCCCTCGACATCGCGCGCACGGGCCGCGTCCTCGTGGGCGCTGGCTACGCCCTGCACGTCAACCGGTCCAACAGCTTCGGCGAGACGGTGATACGCCACTTCCTCACGGCGCACTTCGCGGCGGCGCTCCCGCTCGAGCTGTTCGTGGCGCTGCGCGCCGAGCTCCTCTTCGCCCGCTACGGCGACCAGGTCGTCGTCGCTGAGGACACGGTTGGCCGCACCTTCGTGAGCATCGAGGACGAGAACCGCAACAGCGTGCGCGTCGACCTCTCGCGCAACCTCGGCGACCGGCTGCAGCTCATCGCGCGCTACACCTTCTATTCGAACGAGCTCGGCGCCGGCGACGTCACCTACCGCCGTCAAACCGCCCTCCTATCCCTCGCCTTCACCCTCGAGAAATAATCTCCAAATGAGAAAGGCGACCAGGCTCTCACATGGTCGCCTTCTCGAGCTGACTCACAGACGGGAGGTGCGGCTTCGCCGCGCCGGCTCACCTTGCGAAGCAGTCTTCGGGGTGGGCGGGCGAAGCCCCTCCCACGCTCTTACATTCCCATGCCGCCCATGCCGCCCATGCCGCCGCCGCCGCCGGGAGCGGGGGCAGGAGCCTCCTCCTTCGGACGCTCGACGACGAGGGCCTCGGTCGTGATGAGGAGCGACGCCACCGACGCTGCGTTCTGCAGCGCCGAGCGCACGACCTTCGTCGGGTCGATGACGCCCGCCTCGACGAGATCCTCGAACTCGTCCGTGGCCGCGTTGTAGCCGAAGGAGCCTTTGCCCTCCTTGACGCGCTGCACGATGATCGAGCCCTCCTTGCCAGCATTGATCGCGATCTGGCGGCAGGGCTCCTCGCAGGCCCGCCGCACGATCGCGAAGCCCACGGCCTGCTCCTCCGAGAGCCCGTCGATCTTCTCGATGGCGGCGAGCGCGCGGATGAGCGCGACGCCGCCGCCCGGGACGATGCCCTCTTCGACGGCCGCGCGCGTCGCGTGGAGCGCGTCCTCGACGCGCGCCTTCTTCTCCTTCATCTCGGTCTCGGTCGCGGCCCCGACCTTGATGACGGCCACGCCGCCCACGAGCTTGGCGAGCCGCTCCTGGAGCTTCTCGCGGTCGTACTCGGAGGTCGTGTCCTCGATCTGCGCGCGCAGCTGCTTGACGCGCCCCTCGATGTCGACCTTCTTGCCGGCGCCGTCGACGATCGTCGTGTTGTCCTTGTCGATCGAGACGCGCTTGGCGCGGCCGAGATCCTTGAGCGTGAGGTTCTCGAGCTTGAGGCCGAGATCCTCCGTCACGGCCTGGCCGCCCGTGAGGACCGCCAGGTCCTTGAGCATGTCCTTGCGGCGATCGCCGAAGGCCGGCGGCTTGACGGCCGCGACGTTGAGCGTGCCGCGCAGCTTGTTGACGACGAGGGTCGCGAGGGCCTCGCCCTCGACCTCGGCGATGATGAGGAGCGGCTTGCCCGAACGCGCCACCTGCTCGAGGACAGGCAGGAGATCCTTCATGCTCGAGATGTTCTTCTCGTGGATGAGGATGTACGGGTCGTCGAGCTTGACCTCCATGCGCTCGGCGTCGGTCACGAAGTACGGCGAGTGGTAGCCGCGATCGAACTGCATGCCCTCGACGACGTCGAGGGTCGTCTCCATGGACTTCGCCTCTTCGATCGTGATGACGCCTTCCTTGCCCACCTTCTCCATGGCGTCGGCGATGATCTTGCCGATGAACTCGTCGCCGTTGGCGCTGATCGTGCCGACCTGCGCGACGTCCTTCTGACCCTTCGTGGGCTTCGAGATCTTCTTCAAGGCCTCGACGATCTTCTCGACCGCCTTGTCGATGCCGCGCTTGAGCTCGATGGGGCTGTGGCCCGCCGCCACCATGCGCGCGCCCTCGCGGAAGATCGCCTGCGCGAGCACGGTCGCCGTCGTCGTGCCGTCTCCGGCGATGTCCGAGGTCTTCGAGGCGACCTCCTTGACCATCTGCGCGCCGAGGTTCGCGAACTTGTCCTCGAGCTCGATCTCCTTGGCAACGGTGACGCCGTCCTTCGTGACGGTCGGCGCGCCCCACGACTTCTCGATGACGACGTTGCGGCCGCGCGGCCCGAGCGTCGCTTTCACGGTATCGGCGAGGATATTGACGCCCTCGAGGATCCGGGAGCGCCCGGCCTCGTCGAACAGAATCTCTTTGGCTGACATGTTGTCTCCCTATTTTTCGATGATGCCGAGGATGTCATCCTCGCGCAGGATGAGGTGATCGACGCCGTCGATCTTGATCTCGTTGCCGCTGTACTTGCCGAACAGCACGCGGTCGCCCTTCTTGACGTTGAGCGGGCGCAGCGTGCCCTTCTCGTCCACCTTGCCGTTGCCGACGGCGGTGACCTCGGCCTCCGACGGCTTCTCCTTGGCCGAGTCCGGGATGATGATCCCGCCCTTGGTCTTCTCTTCCTCGGCGACACGGCGAACGATGACGCGGTCGTAAAGCGGACGAACTTTCATTTGGAATCCTCCGGGCCTTCAGTGTGAGAGCAAAGCGCTTCGCGCGGTTAGCAGTCGCGGCGCGCGAGTGCCAGGCGGGACTTTAATCGCAAGTGCCCGAGCGTCAAGGGCTTAGGACCGTCTTCTAGCACCAGAAACACGTTACTGCCAGGGGACATGAGGCTTATCTACATGTAATTACTTACGAATCTTTGGACGGAGCGGGCGTTGGTCCTTAGAATGAAAGTCATGGACCTTCAGAGCACAGTCGAAGGGTTCTTCCATGACGAGGTCGACCGGGCGTTCCGCGATCAGGGGCTCGAGCCTGGCACTCTCGTCGAGCACTACGTCGTCCAGCTACTGGCCGCGTACGCGGCGCAGGGGATTCCGGACGGCCCGCTCGCGCTCAAGCTCGCGGCCGCGGTCGACGCGGCGCCGCGCGAGCGCCGCCGCAGCCTGCGCGAGATCGGCGACACGTCGCTCTACCTGTCGGGCTTCTGGGCCGACAGCCTCGCCGACAAGCTCGTCGACGTCGGCTACTACATCGAGCTCGGCGGCTCCGCCTACGGCGAGCTCGCGCGCGGCGGCCCGGGTTGGACGGGCGATCCCTTCGGCGCCGTCTTCGGCGAGCTGGCCGCGAACTTCGTACGCTTCGTCGAGGTGCTCGCGGTCGTGAGCCGACGTACGGCGCACCCGGCGAGCAACGAGGACGTGCTGCGCCTTTACCGGCGCTGGCAGCGCACGGGGAGCCAGGTCGCCGCCGCGCGGCTCGCGGCGCTCGGGGTGGTCCCGCCCAAAGGCGACGGACGGCTGCAGTGAAGCGCGCGGGCGGCCCGTCGCGGCGACGGCGCGCCTCCATCTTGTCGCGCCTGCAGCACGGCCTCGAAGTCCTCTACCGGGTCGAGACGAAGCTACACGTCGACGCCTTCGTCATCGACGACGAGCAGCGCCGGCGCGCCGGCGTGGCGCGCGCCCCGCGCGAGCAGCTCCTCGTGCGCGAAGACGAGGACGGCGAGCTCGGCATGGGCCTCTTCATCGACGGCGCCGCCCTCGCCAACCTCGAGCGCAACGATCCTGGCACGCGCCTCGACGACGCTAACTTCTCGGACTTCTGCCTGGCCCTCGAGGGCGTGAGCCACTTCGTCTACGTCGCGCTGTGCGCCGCGGGACACCGGCGCGTGTCTGCGCTCGAGCTCGAGCTGCAGGCCGAGGTGGACAAGTTCGTCTGCTGCGTGTTGCTCCAGGGCGGGCAGGTCGATCGCTACGGGCTCCGGCGGCGGCTCTACGGCGACGTGCGCTACCACGACGATCTCGACGCCGAGGAGCGCGAACGGTACCGGACGGCCAACGCCGAGGCCGAGCGTTACGCCGAGGGCCTCGAGCGCCGCTTCGTCCGGGCCGACCGCGTCCCCGACATGCTGGGCGAGCTGCGCCGCTTCTACCGCATGGCTCTCGACGAGAAGCGTTGCCACATCGCTCGCCACGCGGCCTGATTTCGCGATAGACCTCCCGCATGGGAGCGCAGTGGAAACAGAAGGGGCGCGTCGCCGCGGCCGACGCCAAAGGACGCGTCTTCACGAAGCTCGCGAAGGAGATCATGATCGCGGCGCGCAACGGCGCCGACGTCAGCATGAACCCGCGCCTGCGGCTGGCCGTCGAGGCGGCGAAGAAGGCGTCGATGACCAAGGACACGCTCGAGCGGGCCATCAAGAAGGGCGCCGGGCTCCTCGACGAAAACGTCGACTACGAGACCGTCGTCTACGAGGGCTTCGCGCCGCACAAGGTGCCCGTGATCGTCGAGTGCCTCACGGAGAACAAGAACCGCACGGCCACGAACGTCCGCGTGCTCTTCCGCAAGGGCCAGCTCGCGACGTCGGGCGCCGTGTCGTGGGACTTCGCGCACGTCGGCATCGTCGAGGCATCGAGCCCCGACGCGAAGGATCCAGAGGAGGCCGCCATCGGCGCGGGCGCGCAGGACGTCGAGGCCGACGGCGAAGGCGGGCACCGCTTCTACACGGACCCACCCGATCTCGACGCCGCCAACCGCGCGCTCGCGGCCGCGGGCTGGAACGTCACCTCGGTCGTCCTCGGCTGGCGCCCCAAGAACCCCGTCTCGGTCGACGCCTCGGCGCGCGCCGAGGTCGAGGCGTTCCTCGAGGCGCTCGACGAGGACGACGACGTCCAGCGGATCTACGCGGGGCTCGCCGACGGCTAGGTCTTTCATCCCGAGCTCGCTCGTCGCGAGCCCGTAAGCGCCTTTCAGGTCGAGCCCGTGCGCGCGAAGTCGATCACCATGTACATGTGATCGGAGGCGACGGCCGCCTGCCAGGACGCGGGCGCGGCGACGGCATTGAAACGCCGCGACGGACGCTCGCATGACGCGGCAGGTAGACAAGCTGGAAACACGCCGCAAAGGACGACTCGGGAAATTATTCGTGAGCCGCACGGGTCGGACAGGGGACTATGTTCATGTCCCGCAAAGGCCGAAACGCCTGTATCCGCACCTCGCGTGAGACGTCTGGCGTTCGCGACACGTGCTCTCCCTGAAAAGCAGGAGCAAATCATGCCGAGGTCATCTCTTCTTCTTGTTCTCCTTTCGACCGCGACCGCGACGGGCGTTGCTTGCACCGGTGGCAGCAGCCCCATCAGCAGCGGCAACGCTGGTTCGGGCGGCATCGCCGGTTCCCGCGGCTCGGCCGGGACCGGGGGAAGCGAAGGCTCGAGCGTCGCCGGAGGCTCCGGTCAGGGCACGGCCGGCACTCCCGTCGTCGACACGGGAGTTCCCGCCGATATAGACGGCGCAGCAGGAGCGGGCGGCGCGTCCCCCGCGATCGATGGCAGCGCGACTGACGGCGCGAGCGGCGATTCGGGACCGACGGTCAACGACCCAGGGACGGAGGGAGATGGAATCGTGAAGATCGCCGCGCCCTTCACGACGGCTCCGGACATGTTGGTCAAGGCGGGCGTCGCCAAGGGCAAGACCCTCACGTTCTCGATGAGCGGTCGCGCCTGCGCCATCTACCTCCCGGCCGGCTACGTCTCCGGCACCGAGATCCCTTTCATGGTCGCGCAGGACGGCCTGGGCTTTTCGGGGGACGTCCGCACGCCCCTCGACAACATGATCGCCGACGGCCGGCTGCCGGCGATGGCCGTCATCTTCGCCGACCCGGGGGCCAACCGCAGCGTCGAATACGACACGGCCTCGGACAAGTACTATCAATTCGTCGAGACCCAGCTCCTCCCGCAGGCCGTCATGCAAGCGATGATGCAAGCGAACGTCGTGCTGAACCTGACCAAGAACCCGGAAGGCCGCGGCGCCTACGGCGGCAGCTCAGGCGGAGCGGCGGCGTTCACGATGGGGTGGTTTCACCCCGAATCGTACCGGCGGATCTTGACGATCTCGGGCAGCTTCGTGGCGTTGCAGAGAACCCCACCAGATTTTCCCCAAGGCTGCGCGGACTATTTCATGACCGAGGTTCCAAACACTATCCCCAACACGACACCGCCCAAACCGTTGCGCGTGTTCATAGAGGCCGGTTCGAACGACGGCGGGGGCACCATCTGGAGAGACGCCAACGACTCCATGGGGAAGGTGATGGCCGCGAAGGGCTATCACTACCGTTATGTCCAGGCGCAAGGCGCCGTCCACGAAGACGCGGGGGCGCGGCACCAGTACCTGCCCGACGCCCTGCTCTGGCTCTGGCGAGGTTACAACAAGCCCTGAGCGCGCGCGATCTCCCGAATTCTGTCGTACGACAACGTCCCGATCGCGTGGTTGAGGCGCGCTGGTACGAGCCGGCGGGCGAATGGAAGTGCGGCGAGCTCCGGGGCGAGCGCATCGCGTACAACGTGCGCGTCGGCGCGTCCAAACGGGGGACGGGGCGCAAAACCTGCGGGGTGACGCGCGAGAACGGGCCGCCGCTGGGCGCGAGTGATCTGGCACGCGACTTGAAACCGTAAGCGGCATGTCATCTCCTTCGAAGTTCATTCTGTTCGCCCTCCTCGCGTCGAGCGGCGAGCTGGCTGCCAAGCCGAACGCCCAGATCGACGTCTGGCAACGCAAGGGAGCTCCCGGCGTGGCGGCGCGCAAGGACGTCAAGGCCGTCGACCTGGATGCGCTCCCTGCGATCGAGATCCGCCGTCCCGACATCCAGTACGGCGGCTGGTTCTCCTATCGGGGCGTTCCGCTGCAGACGGTGATCGATAGGTACGGCGCACCTCCCGAGGCCGACCTGGCGCTGCTTCACTTCGCGAACGGAATGCAGGTACCGTACGCCTTCCGCGATGCCGCCCTCGTCAAGCAGCTGGACGTCTTCGTCGCGCGCGGCCTGAGGGAGGCGCCCGGAGCGCCCTTCACGACAGGCACCTTTCCGTCGATCAGCCGCCCGCGC